>CAWDPB010000061.1:0-28121 GCA_963804075.1 uncultured Acidobacteriaceae bacterium
GCTGTAGACTTTTTCTTTGGAGAAAAGACGCCTGAGCTTTTTTCGCCAAGGAAGCCGCACGCCAGGCCATTTTGCAACTCGATGCCCGCGAAGTTTCCGCCGGAGACATGGAAGTTGTGCTCGGTCCCGGCTGGCCCGGCGTTCTTCTGCACGAAGCCGTAGGCCACGGCCTCGAAGCCGATTTCAATCGCAAGAAAACTTCAGCGTTTGCCGGGTTGATCGGCAAACGCGTGGCCAGTGAAAAATGTACAGTGGTTGATAACGGGACCATGCCCTGGCGGCGAGGCTCGCTCAACGTCGACGATGAAGGCCAGCCCACGCAGGAAACCGTGCTCATCGAAAACGGAACCTCAAGGGTTATTTGAGCGACAAGCTTTCCGCGAAGCTCATGGGCCTCGCCGACACCGGCAATGGACGCCGCGAAAGTTACGAGCACATTCCCATGCCGCGCATGACCAACACCTACATGCTCGCCGGCCAGGACGATCCGCAGGACATTATTCGCTCGGTAAAGAACGGCGTGTACGCCGTGAACTTCGGCGGAGGCCAGGTGGATATCACGAACGGCAAGTTCGTCTTCTCCGCATCCGAGGCTTATCTGATCGAAAACGGCCAGATCACCGCGCCCATCAAGGGTGCAACGCTGATCGGCAACGGCCCCGATGTGCTGACGCGGGTTTCGATGGTGGGCAACGATTTGAAACTCGATGAAGGCGTCGGTACCTGCGGCAAAGACGGGCAGGCGGTTCCGGTGGGCGTGGGGATTCCGACGATTAAGATTGATCGGATGACGGTTGGTGGAACGGCTAAGCGGGAGACGGGCGGATTTATGCAATAGACGATAGCGAGGATGCGCCGATCGAATGCGGAAGACAGAAGAGATCGCAAAGCTTGTGATTGAGGCAGCCTTGCCGGGCGCGGAGATGAAAGCTAGTCTCAGTCAATCTAACGGAGAATATGACTTCAACTTACATTGCCCGGGAGGAAACATTGCGGCCGTTGAGGCGACCGAGTCGGCGATTCAGCTTCAGAAGCAAATCAGCGCTGAGATTCAGAACAATCAAGGTAAGAAGCTGATTATCGAGGCGAAGAAATGCAAAAAGAGCTGGTGGCATCGACTCGCGCAAATCCCAATGCACGAGGAAGCGGCTGAACCCGTCCAGAACGCTGCACAAGTAATAGAACGTGCCGCACAGGTTGATGTAGGAAACGTCGATATGCCAGTGCTGATGCGGCTGCAGCGGCTGTTCGAAACCGGTTCCCTTGCGCGAGGGTTTGCTCTTCCACCTAGATAATAATCCAGCTTGCTTCAACACTCGCCAAACGCTCGCCGGACTAACAGCCACAACGTCAGCGTCGAGCATCATGAACGTCAGCCGCCGATAACCTTCCAGCGGGTTCTTCAGATGGAACTCGATGATTGTTTCTTTCTCCCACGTCTCCAACCAGAAATCGCGGGGAACCCAACCGTTGTGCTCGTTGACGCACCCGTAACGCTGCCGCCAGTCATAGAACTTGCTGGTAGTCACGCCCAGCCACGGGATGAACCGTCCGACGCCGATCTCGGCCTTCTCCGACCAGCGTCGGACGAAATCCACGACTAGATCCCGCACATCATGCGGCACCCAGACACCGGTTAGAGTTCCCCAAGACTTTTTTTTAGCGCGATGTGCTCAGCCATCAGCTCAGCCAGTACCTCGTCCTTGGTCTGCACTTTCTTCTCCAAGAACTCGATCCGTTTCTGCTTCTCCTCCACTTGGCGATGGGGACGTTCCTGAGATTGAAAAGCGGCGGCTCCGTTCTCGAACAGTTCCTTCTGCCAGCGGTAGAACACCGTTGGCCGCAGGCCCAGTTCTTCACACAGCTCCGAGACTGGCACTCTGTCCACAAGATGCCGCCTCAGGATGGCTACTTTTTCTTCCGGGGTGAAATGCTTCCGTTCCTTCCTCATACGTTCGCTCCGTTATCTTAACGGACGAACGCTTTCTCCATTTCCAACTGAGGCGGGACAGATCTTCCCGATGGAAGACGCGAAAATCTCCACGATCAGAAAGCAAATTGACAAGTACCTCTTCCCACTGGAACAGGCGGGGAGAGAAAAATTTGGTTTTCTCGAAGCGCGTACCGCCCGGGCGTGCAGAAACGCAGGCACCGAGAAATTCCTGGTCGATCCCGCGCCCCGATGTGTTGAGGATATTTGCTTCGACCTCAAAATAAAGAGCGGCTGGGCACTTTCCGGCGGAGAAGCACCACAGATTTTCATCGCACATCCTACGAGCAGTAGTAGCTTCGGCCCGAGCGTCGCAATCAACGCTGCCGAGCGAGAAGCGCGCAAGCAAGACAACAAGGAGAAACTAGGAAAAGCAACACCGCAGGAACGCCACTTAGTTGTTTACGTAGATAAAACACGCGGCTTGCCTTGGTTCGCCCTCATAGATTTTGAACCTCCCTCCAAGCTGCCTAAACTTCCCCGGGAGATAACAGACATTTGGCTGATTGGCCCCAGTGGAGGAACGGGCAAGGACGAATTTGTTGTTTGGCGCGCAAGCACACGAGAACCTTGGTATAGCCAACGACTCGTGATACCGCACAATGAATGCAAGGCGTCATAGCAGCCGTGCCGCTACCCCTTGCGCCTTGAGCATCTCCACCGCCTTCGCATCGAACGAAACGAACGTCTCACCGCCGAGCCACTGTCCCTCATGCGCGATTACACCGTCTGCAAAATCGCCCCCCGCATCGAGCATCGTCAGCCCCGCCTCGACTGCCAGCCAGTTGGTTTCCACATTCCCGGCTGCCAGCACAACACGTATAGCCTTTGCCATCTCGTCCGAGCGGAAACGATAGACGCTCCGCAGCACCCAGACAAATTCGCACAGGCTTGAAAGTGCGACGGCGACTACCTCGGCCCGGCTCATGAGTTTGGTCGCGGACTGGTATTGCTCGGCATCGTCACGCACCGCCGCACGCACCAATACGTTCGTATCCACCGCGATTCTCATTTCTTGCGCACCCGGCCTGTCTTCCTATCGATAAGGCCGGCCCAACCGGCCGCTGCGGCTTCGTTCATCTCTTCAATCGTCGCGACCTTTTTGGTCTTCCCCGCAAGAATGCCAAAGAAGTCTTCAATTTTCCCTGTTCGCCGCGCAGCCCTGATCACGCCTCGGCCATCCGGCAAAAGGTCGAGCTCAATCTTCCCACCGGGCTTCACGCCCAGGTGTTCCATCACCTTCTTGCGGAATGTGACTTGGCCTCTGGTGGTCACGGTTAACGTCGACATGGCATCCTCCCGCTGAATCCAGCGTAATGCAAAACTCCATTATCTACAAGTGATCGTCAAAATGCATGAATCTAAAGGGCTATTCCTGGACTCAAATGACGTGCTACCGCAGCGCTACTCCGCGTCTCCGTGGTAGATTCAGAATTAGGCAATGACAACAACAATGGAAACCAGCGCCAGCCAATCCGCCACCGACCTCAAATCACTAGCTGCCGACGTAGTCCGCCGCGCCATGCAGGCCAATGCCACCGCCGCCGAGTGCGTCGTCCGCGAAGGCGATGAATTCTCAACCACCGTTCGTCTCGGCCAGGTCGAAACGCTGAAAGAATCCGGCTCGCGTTCGATCGGCGTGCGAGTGTTCTACGGACAGCGCGCTGCCTCTACTTACTCCAGCGACTTTTCCGCCGCCGGCATCGACCGCATGCTCAAGTCCGCGCTCGAACTGGCGAAGATCACGTCCGAAGATCCCTTTGCCGGGATTCCCGAAGCCTCAAAGCTTGGTCAGCTCTCCGGCCCGCTCGATCTTTATCACGAGGATGTGTACTCGCTCTCCGGCCCTGACCGCATTGACTACGCCCGCCGCGCTGAAAAGGCCGCGCTCGATTTTGACCCTCGGCTCAAGAACTCCGACGGCGGATCGTTCGACGCCGCCACCGGCCGCAAAGTTCTCGCCAACTCGCACGGGTTTCTCGGAGAGTATCGGCGCTCTTATTGTTCGGTTGCCGCCGTTCCCATCGCGCAGGACGAACAGGGCAACATGCAGCGCGATTACTGGTATTCGGTTTCCCGCAGTCTGGCCAAGCTCGATTCCGCCGAAGCAGTCGGTAAAGAGGCCGCCCGGCGCACCATTCGCCGCCTCGGCGCGCGCAAAGTGAAAACCGCGCACGTCCCAATCGTCCTCGATCCCATGGTCGCCACCTCCATGCTCGAGCACATCTTTGAAGGTGTGAATGGCGACTCGGTCTATCGCGGAGCGTCATTCCTGGCCGGCAAGGTCGGCGAACAAATCGCCAGCCCGAACGTCACCGTCATTGACGACGGCACCATGCCCGGCGGCTTCGGCACCGCTCCTTTCGATGGCGAAGGCATTCCCACACGCCGCACCGTCGTCATCGAAAATGGAATTCTAAAGTCGTATCTGCTCAATACTTACACCGCCCGCAAGCTGAAGCTTGAAACCACCGCCAATGCCGCGCGCGGACTCGCAGGCACTCCCGGCATCGCGCCCGGCAATTACTTTCTGCTGCCCGGCAAGAAAACTCCGCAGCAGATTATCGGAGAAATCAAAGACGGCCTCTACGTCACCGAATTTCTCGGCCACGGTGCCAACCTCGTCACCGGAGACTATTCGCGCGGCGCTTCCGGTCTCTGGATCGTCAACGGCGAGCTTGCTTATCCCGTCGAAGAAATCACGGTTGCCGGCAATCTGAAAGATGTTTTCAAGAACATTTCCGAGATTGCCAGCGACCTGGAATTCCGTGGCAGCGTCGCCTCGCCTACCATCCGCATCGATGGCCTCACCGTGGGCGGCGAGTGATTCTTGCTTACTGGTAAATGCTATCTTGCGGGCGAAGCTCGCAGTCCGAGGAACGCAACGATAAACAAGACTCCAAGGAGCAGATCGGCTCCTGCAAACACCAAGTCGGCGGGATGCACGCGGCCCAGAAAGAAGAGCGCGATCATTGCTGCTGCGTAGGTGAACTTCTCGACAACAGCTGCGGGAATAATTGGACGAAAGCGCGTGGGATCGACCGCGATAATCAAGAAGGTAATCTGCCAGGCAAAGCCGGCTCCGACAAATCCGTAGTAGAAGCCGGGATGCGTGATTGGCGGAGGATCCTGACTTCCGATCGTGTTGAACATGAAATAGAGCGGCGTAAGAGTCAGCACACCCCAAACGCCAGCGATCCAAAAGACAATCTTGGCAAATTTCATGGCAGCAGTTTACATCCTGCCGATTGGGTGAGAGGCAGCGTGATGAAGGTGATCTCGGGCCAGAATCGCATCCGGCTTTCGC
This sequence comes from uncultured Acidobacteriaceae bacterium, assembly GCA_963804075.1. Taxonomy (GTDB): domain Bacteria; phylum Acidobacteriota; class Terriglobia; order Terriglobales; family Acidobacteriaceae; genus Acidiflorens. The sequence goes on from CAWDPB010000061.1 coordinate 5,298, forward strand.
GGTTAACTCCGGGTGTTCAGGGCGCCGAAACGTGCGGTCTCGTCCCCCCGCAGGGACCGCAAACGTGCTATAATTTCAAAGTAAAGTCGGCCTAATAAACACCTGTAAATGCAAGAACTTAGCGACATTCGTGCCCTCAGGCAAGAACGCAGTTTCGTTCCTAATGGAAACGCCCAAGGTCACCGTCTTAGTGCTTCTTGCTGAGAACCGAGAACTGAGAACTTGATTTTCCATGCCTGACGATCAAAATCCAGAATTGCCCTTGACTCCTCCTCCCGGAGGCGACGGACAAGTTCCGCCCGCCGGCAACATTCATCCCGTCAACATTGAAGAGGAGATGCGCAAGTCGTATCTCGACTATTCGATGTCGGTCATCATCGGCCGCGCACTGCCCGATGTGCGCGACGGACTGAAGCCGGTGCATCGCCGCATTCTTTACACCATGCAGCAGATGGGGCTGCAGCCGAACCGCGCCACCCGCAAGTGCGCCCGCATCGTCGGCGATGTCATGGGCAAGTACCATCCCCACGGCAACCTCGCGGTGTATGACGCCCTCGTCCGGCTGGCACAAACCTGGAGCTTGCGCTACCCGCTGATTTTTGGGCAGGGAAACTTCGGCTCGGTCGATGGAGATCCGCCCGCCGCTGATCGTTACACCGAGGCCAAACTCGCGCAGGTTTCCACCGCGCTGCTCGAAGATCTCGACAAAGAAACCGTCGACTTCCATCCCAACTACGATGGCAGCGAAGTGAGCCGGACGTTCTGCCCGCGCGGATTCCAAATCTGCTGATCAATGGCTCCGACGGAATTGCCGTCGGCATGGCCACAAAAATTCCGCCGCACAATCTCACAGAGATCGTGGACGCGACCATTACGCTGATCAACAACCCGACGCGAGCTCGCCGAAATTTTGAAGTTCGTCAAGGCCCCGACTTCCCGACTTACGGAATCATTCATGGTAAGGCTGGAATTCTCGATGCCTACCGAACCGGCCGCGGCCGCTTCATGATGCGCGCCAAGAGCCGCGATCGAGAACATCACCAAGGAGCGACAGGCGATCATCATCACTGAGATTCCTTACCAGGTGAACAAGGCGCGAGCTGGTCGAGCGCATCGCCGAGCTCGTCAACAACAAGACCATCGACGATATCTCCGACGTACACGACGACAGCGACCGCGAAGGCATGCGCATCGTGGTCGAACTAAAGCGCGGCGTGCGAACCGCAGATCGTCCTCAACCAACTCTTCAAGCACACCTCGATGCAGGAAGGTTTCAGCATGATCTTCCTCGCCGTGGTGAATGGCCAGCCCAAGGAAATGGGGCTGATCCAGGCGATCCAGCACTTCATCGATCACCGTGTCGACGTGGTGCGCCGCCGCACCGCCTTCCTGCTGCAAAAAGCGAAAGACCGCGAGCACATCCTCGAAGGCTACCTCAAGGCGCTCGACCATCTCGACAACGTGATTACCATCATCCGCGGCCAGCGCCAACCGCGCCGAGGCGCGCGAGAATTTAGTCGCATATTTCGCCGGCAAGAAGATCGACATCAACACGACGGGCCGCGCGCCCAAGGCGGATCCCGAAAAGCCGTTCACATCGATGCAGGCCGATGCCATCCTCGAATTGCAATTGCATCGCCTGACCAAGCTCTCGATCGATGAAATCTCCAACGAGTTGAAGCAGGTCCGCGAGAACATCGCCGAGTACGAATCCATCCTCGGCTCGGAAAAGAAACTGCGCGGCGTGATCATCACAGAGCTGGAAGAAATCAAGAAACTCTACGGCGACGAGCGCCGCACCCACATCGAAGATGAAGCCGCGGAGATCATGCTCGAAGACCTGATCGCCGACGAACAGGTTGCGGTCACCGTCAGCCATTCCGGCTATCTGAAGCGCACGCCGATTTCCACCTACCGCATGCAGCGCCGCGGAGGCACCGGCCGCACCGGCATGAAGACGCGCGACGAGGATTTCGTCGAGCATCTGTTCATCGCGTCGACGCACGCCTACATTCTCATCTTCACCAACACCGGCCGCGTGTACTGGCTGAAGGTGTATGAAATTCCGGACCTGACTGCCGCAGGCAAGGGCAAGCACATCGGCAACCTGGTCGGCCTGCAACCCGGAGAAACCGTGCGCACCATGCTGGCCGTGCGCAATCTGGAAGAAGAAGGCCGCTTCATCTTCTTCGCCACGCGCAACGGCACGGTGAAGAAGACCGAACTGAAGGACTTCTCGCACGTCATGTCGCGCGGCATTATCGCTATCGGCATTGACCAGGGCGACGAACTGGTCGGCGTCACGCTGACCGACGGCGAGCAGATCGTGTTTCTCGCTTCGCACGATGGCCAGGCGATCCGCTTCGACGAAGCGGACGTTCGTTCCATGGGACGCCCAGCCTACGGCGTGCGCGGCATGAACCTCGACAAGGGCGACTACATCGTCGGCATGGCGACCACGCCGAAAGACGCCAAGCAGGCCGAAGAAGCCGCCGCAAGAGTCAAGGCCAAAGCCGGAGTCGAAGCGACCGCGACGGATCGAACGTGCCGCTCAAAGGCTCGCTCATACTTTCCGTCACCGAAAACGGCTACGGCAAGCGCACTCCCGCAGATGAATACCGCCTGCAAGGCCGAGGCGGCTCGGGCGTGATCAACGTAAAGACGACCGCGCGCAACGGTAAAGTCACCTCCATCGCGCAGGTCACCGAAGAGTCCGAAGTCATGCTGATCAGCCAGTACGGCAAGATCATCCGCATGGATTCGAGCACGATTCGCGAATCGGGCCGCGCCGCGCAAGGCGTGCGGTTGCTGTCGCTTGAACCGGGAGACCGAGTCGCGGCAGCCGTAGTAATCGCGCCGGTCGCGAAGAGCCGACCAACGGGACGCTGATTCAGTAATAACAAGGTGCCAGCTCTTTTGCGCTTCGGAATTCGTGCCGAGTCCACTATTATTTTGCGTTCTGGAATTCATACATGCCGAAAAAGCCGATCCTCAAGAATTAACAAGCCGAGAAACCAGCAGCTGCGATAGAACCAGCGAAGAAAAGTGCAGAGAGCTTTCGCCCCGAAGATGCCGAGTCTGTCTTTGGCGTTGCGTACGCGGCTGGTACGTATATCGAGCGAATAGTGGAAGCCCTCAAGGACTACACAATGACGGTTTCGGGTATCGGCCGCAAGAAGTCAGAATCAAAAGCGGAAGTACATCAAGAAGCGGCTGAGGATTGAGGTAAGCATAGCTCCGAGGCAGATCGTATTGAGTTTTATGTATTAAAGGAGGCAATGAGATCTGCCGAGATACGAAGAGAAAAGACTTCTTGGCGCTCGCGAGCGTTATCGTGGCGGAAATTGCAGAGCACCGAGAACAAGAAAAGGACGGCAACCCAAAACCGCGACGTCGTACCGCCTATATAGTACGTTCCCTGAAGCGCCCAGAAGAAATGGAAACCCTCTCGCTCGAATTACCATCCAGGGGTTTTACCAAATCAGTGTTTTTGCCAGTGAGGATGAAAGGCTGAAGGATTCCTACCCAGGCGCAAAGCGTAGAACCAGAGCGCGCAAAGCGCATCCTTGAAAAAAGATCAGCGTGAACAGGATGATGAGTATGGTCAGCGGACTAGGGACACATTTCATAGAGCGGACGCCTTTATCGAGGGTCCCAACGAACTAAAGCGATTCCTAGACCTGATCTTCGGCGAGCCATTCACGACGCCGAATCGTGATGAGTATGCGATGTTTATGGCCGCTTCTGCAGCGCTGAGGTCGTCTCAATATGGTCGTCAGGTGGGAGCAGCGATAACAAACGATCTAGGAGAAATCCTATCCCTAAGGGTGTAACGACGTTCCTAAAGCGGGCGGGGGATTGTACTGGTCAGACGATAAGGGCTCGGTTAGAGATCACGAACGGAGTCCGGCAACAGATTCTAACGACGAGGCCAAGTTGGAGATTGAGCAAGAAGTAATATCGAAGTTTTCGGGTGCTGTTGATTCTGCGGTGGACAAGGCAGTGAAAGAAATCGGTCAGACGCTGATCGCCGCAAAGGTCAAGGAAATATTCCTTAAGGAGTTGAGACTCTCGCCAGGCGCTTTCCGAAACACAAAGATCTTCGAAATTACCGAATATGGGAGAGCCGTTCACGCGGAAATGAATGCGCTCCTAAACTGCGCCAGCGCGGGAGTCAGTCCTAAAGGAGGTACCCTTTTTACCACTGCCTTTCCGTGTCACAACTGTACCCGACACATCATAGCGGCGGGAATTTCACGTGTGGTATACATTGAGCCATACCCGAAAGAGCCGTGCCGTTGATCTTCATGGCGATGCGATACTGCTGGGAAAGAATGAAGAACAGAAAAGACGGCGCCTCAGCAGTTGAATCATCGGTTTCGTTCGTACCATTTGTTGGTATCGGCCCAAGGCGATTCCTCGATCTCTTTTCAGTGGATCTGAGTTCTGGCTACCCTTTGGAGCGCAAGAACGACAGCGCCAAGGTCGGCTGGAGTCCGGCAAGAAACCGGGGACCGAGGACACCACTGCTCCCAGTTCATATTTGGATCGAGAACTTGGGGCAGTGCGAGAGGAGCACGAATCCGTGAGACAGGATAGAGAGGGAGACAATGCAAGATCTTAGGAAGCTAGAGGACGAGCGAAGCAGAGAGCATTGGGCATTCGTCGAGTCTGTTGCGAACAAGGTCGGGAGTTGGCCCTTGTGGAAGCAGGCAGCCACACTGACCGCATCCCAGTCAACGGCCATACAAGAGTCTTGTCAAGAGGCCGACCATCGGAGGCCGGTCTGCGGCGCCTACGCCGCAGACTGATTACTCAGGTATTTCAGGACGCTTTCCTGCGCTTTTGATTTAACTGCCAGGAGTGGCGGCTTTTCCCCGCCCCCGCATTACCCCAGTCACTTCCCGATCATCATCGCTCTCGTCTATTGTTTACTATAGAGATATGTCCCTGCCCGTTTGTCCCCGCGCGGATGCCGGCGATTGTCGCTGGCCGGCTGATGGCAATTGGCGATAGCGATTGACGAGTGTTTGTGCATAACGTCGTAAGCGAGAAACCAGAACCCGCGTACCAGAAGCTGCTTGCCTCGCCCATTCGGGAGCTGGGGCTGAAGCTCGTTGGCTCTCCCGTGGAGCGCTTTGTCGAGCAGCTCTATCGCGAGCTCGCCGCCAAAGGCCTGCCAAAGTTTCGCCCTGCGTGCTATCTCACCGACGAATGGGGATGTCCTTCGGGGGAGCCGATCATCGGTATTCCGTTTATCTCGCCGATGCGGCTCTGGCGCAGCTCGAGAAGGAAACGCACGATCTTGAAGACGCGCGCGAAATCATGATGTATCTGCGGCACGAAGCCGGACACGCGTTCACTCACGCCTACAAGCTTCATAATAAGCCAGAGTGGAAGCAGATTTTTGGGCCGTTTCGCCGTCCGTATCGCGACAACTATCGTCCCGCGCCGTTTTCGCGCGACTACGTGCGCCATTTGCCGGGATGGTATGCGCAGAAGCATCCTGATGAGGACTTTGCCGAGACGTTCGCCGTATGGCTCACGCCGCGCTCGAATTGGCGCAAGCGCTATCGCGGCTGGCCCGCGATGGTGAAGCTGCAATTTCTCGACAAGCTGGCGCGCAAACTCGCCAAGGCAGATCCGGCGCGGCGGCGCGGCATCGCGGATATCACCGTCGACGACATGGAAACGACACTGGCCGAGTTCTATCACCAGAATGGTCGCGAGGAAGTCGCGGTCACGGAACTCACTCCGGATACCGATCTGCGCGATCTGTTTCCGGTTTCGAAGCGGAAGAAGACGGCGCTGGCAGCCAGCGAATTCCTGCATCAGCATCGCAAGCCGCTGATCGACAAAGTTGCGCAGTGGACAGGAGCGCAGCGGCCGCTGATCAAAGCCTTGATCAACACCATCGAAAAGCGCGCGGGAGAACTTGACCTGCGCGCCGACAAAACGCGCAGCGCCGAGCACCTGGCCGAAGTAACGGCTTATGCGACCGCGCTCGCCATGACGTATGTGACGAAGGGAAAGTTCATACAGCCGTAAGAAAGCGGGCTTTCGGCTCTGGGCTCTCGCATTCTGGTGTGATGTTCGCAGCACAAAAGAATCGCGAAAGCCGAGCGCCGAGCGAAAGCAAGAAAATCCGGCTCCAGGTTTTTGGGTGTTAGCCTCTCCCGAATCCTGGCGAAAGTCCAGAGCCCAACGCCCAGAGCCGGTTTTAGGAGATTTATGATTGGAGCAAAGATGAAAATCGCGCTGCTGTACGACGTCTGGAACGAAGATCCCGTCGCAGCCGCTGCGAAACAAGAGTCCAGCAATGGAAACGGGAATGGCAACGGCAATGGCCGCAAGCCGCACAAGCCCGTAAAGAAGGTGAAGAAGGAAAAGACCGACCGCGAGGAAATCTTCGAGGCCTTGCAAAAGCTCGGCCACGAGCCTTCTTTCTTCGAACTGGATGGCCGCCCGCAGTCGCTGCATTCGCTGGCGAAGTGCGACGCCGATCTCATCTTCAACCTGACCGAGTCATTCGACGGCGACGACACAAAGGAAATGAACGTGGTCGCCTACATCGATCTGCTTGGGCTGCGCTTTACCGGCGCTGGTCCGCACTCTCTTTTCATGTGCCAGGACAAAGCGATCGCCAAAAAGATTTTTGCCTTCCACGGCATCAAAACTCCGTTCTTCGCGACCTCGTATCGCGGACGCATCGAGCATGCGCACGACATTTCTTTTCCGCTCATCGTGAAGCCGTCGTGGGAAGATGGATCGATCGGCATCGATGCCGGCTCCGTCGTCAAGAACGTGAAAGAAATGATGGAGCGCGTCCAGTACATACAGGATGAATTCGATTCTCCGGCGCTGATCGAGGAGTACATCGAAGGCCGCGAAATTTATGCGGGCATTCTCGGCAACTACGAACGCGCGCAAGTTTTACCGCTGGTCGAACTCGACCTTTCGCGTCTGCCCGAGGGCACGCCGAAAATTGCCAGCTACGACGTGAAGTTCGAAAAGAACACCGAAGCGTACAAGCTCACCAAGTCGGGGATCGCGGAAGATCTCGACGATGAAACCCGCAAGCACTTGTCCGATACAGCGCTCGCCGCCTACCGCGCGCTCAAGCTCCGCGACTACGGACGCATCGACATGCGGCTCGTCCCAACGGCGACGTGTATGTCATCGAGGCGAATCCAAATCCGTGGCTAGCCAGCCGCCAGGAATTTGCCATGTCCGCAAAGGCCGCCGGGCTTTCCTATACTGAGATGATTGGGACTATCGTCGATCTGGCCATGAGCCGGTATCTAAATGCCAGCATGGCGATGGCAGCGTCAATGCACTAACAGGGCGTGCCATCGTTGCGGTGTCAGGAAATGCTCCCGGTCCATTTTGTCAGGGATCCGCCCGGTCGATACGCGCCCTGAGTACCCCTCCCCCCCAGGTGTTTGAGGCCAAAGTCTTGATTCTAAATTGCTTATTTGCAAAGTCTTGAGCGCGTGAGGGTTAGTTGCGACATCCCCCTTGGCGATCCCGCAAAGTATTGAAAAATAACTGGTTGCATACGGACGGCGACATGCCGCCTCTCGCCGGAGTGAACTAGGGTCTCAGCGCGGATTCCTCCCTCCAACCGGAGTGACAAAGCAAGGAGGTTCTTGGGTTCCAGGTCCAGGAACGATTCTTGGTGCTTCATTTTGTCAAAGACGAATCTTGCTAAGACAACGACCTTGGCCGTTCCCTATATTTTACTAGTGGCTACAAGCCCTCTTTGGTAGAGGGTACGAAAGGCCCCCTTGTAGAGCTTGAACGGCGCGACCGTTTTTTGGTCGAAACCTCAGCGTAGCCTTCTCCCTGGGTAAATGAGCGGACCGGAATCGGCTCCAACCTGGATAGGGTGCTATTGGGTGTCGAAGATTGGTCTCGCTACCTCCTCCGGGGATGCGGACTGCGGGTGTTCCGCCTTCCAGCGCATGGCAGCGGTAATGCGGGTGCGTCCGCTGGGATGATCGAAGAAGATGAACTCCTCGACTGGACCGGGGTCGAGTTTGCGATATTCTCCCAGCATCAGATCCACGTTCGCTTCCCCATCGGGCTGTTGGGCTGCATTCAGACCGTACATGTCCGCCTCATACTCCATAGTGCGCGAGATGGTATTCGTCACCGGAGTCATGAGAAAGAAGTAGAGCGAGAACACGATCACGGCCAACGGCAAGACGGCGACATCGGCGATTCCCCGGACGTCCCATTTTTCTCCCCAGCGCGCGAGCGAGAAGTTGATGCCCCAACTCAGAAACGCGAACCCGATCACAACTACGACACCAATCATGACCAGTCCCTTGTACGCATGATTCAGAACGTAATGACCCATTTCGTGTCCCATGGTCGTTTCAATCTCAGGCAGGGTGCAGCGTTTCAGGAGATTGTCGTTCAACGAAATTCGCAGGGTGCTTGCGAACCCGCTGACGTTGGCGCTTACTCGATTCGACTGCCGGGATGCGTCGAACTCGTAGACACCGGTTGCGGGAATCCCGTTGGCCCGAGCCATACTGAGGATCGGGTCCTTGATTCGAGGATCTTCCAGCTTCGTGTACTTGTTAAATAGTGGAGCGAGATAAACGGGTTCGATCAGGCTCACGAACGCAAAAAACAAGATCGTCAGAGCCGCTCCCCACAGCCACCAACTCTTTCCCAAGCGTCGCACAAACCCGAAGAGCGGTATTAGCAGTATTCCCCCCAGCACCACGGCGACAGCCAGCATCACCATCTGATCGCGCATCCACGAACCGAAAGTCTGATTCAAAAGGCCATACTCGTGTTCACGGAAATAGCCCTCGTACATAGTGAGAGGGAAGGTCAGCACGGACACGACAACAATGAATTGAATCCAGTAGAGTGCCGTCTGGAAAGGGCGGATGCGGGTTATGCGCTCAGCCAGGTTGCGCATGCGCGTCGACCACCGGAAGCGTAGCAGCAGCCACATCACGATGACCGTGGAGAGAAAATCCCACAAAAGGAGCCAATAGCCGCCTTCGAAATAGGCATTGGAACGGGCGCGTAGTGCGGGTGGCATCTTGGCCAGATATTCTTCAACTGCCGCGTTGACATTGAACAACTGGTCTCCGGCGCCTTGACTGGCGGTTGGCAGTGTTTTCGGCGGCGTTTCGGTGGCGGAATTCTGGGCAGGCGCCATCGCCACGAATAGCAAGAATGCCAGAGACACGATCAAACCACATTTCATCGGCGTTCGCTCCTCGGATCGCACGCCGCTATGGTAAAGCCTCCGGGGTGTTTCTCGCGCGACCGGCCGATGAACGGGCCGGCTAGGCGTGATCGGTCAGCTTAGCCGGTCGCAATATCGCTCATTCCCTCCGGTCAAAACGTGAAATCGCCTGATAACGGAAGTTGTGCCGGAGCGTTAGCACCCCGCTACTACAGGAGTCGCGCCGTCCACGAAGTACGTATTCGGAGCGGTCGTATTACCAGACGCAGGCTTCCGTAGCCCGAATCCGGGGGTATCCACGATGGTATTGCCGGTGACAGCAAAGCCTGATGCAGTTCCCTGACCGCACATGTCGATTCCGTATCCGCTGTAACCACCCGTGATTGTGTTACCCGTGACCGATCCGCCGGTCGCCGTTCCCAAAAGCACAATGCCGACTCCGATAGGCCCAGACAATATCCTGTTGCCCTTAACGGTGTTTGCACCGCCGTTCACCTCGATCCCGGAATTCGGCGGACCATCGACGGTGCCAGCGATGATTGTGTTCGCCGTTATGGTTGCGGCGGAACCATCGAGCATCATACCGACGCCGTTTCCACTGCCGTTGACCAGATTACTTTCTATGGTGCCCAATACGGACCCTAGAAGATATACGCCGTCGTTTCCGCCGTATACGCCATTGTTTCCGGTATCGCTAATCGTGTTCGATTTCACGTTGAGTGTCAGGGAACTGGATGTATTTGTTGCCCCCCATATCCCCAAACCGTCAAAGGATCGGAAATCAGAGTTTTCCACGGTGACCGTCTGAACCGTATTTGCTGCCGCTATGACTCCCATTCCGCCCGTGTAATCGATCTCGTTTGCAACGGAGACGCCATTGACTGTACCTGAGGATTCCTCGTAGAAGATGGCGGCGAGGTCACCCCAACCATCTGGGATGTTGTTACCAGTTCCATCGAACGCGATATCAGTAATATTTACCGGACCGGTCAACGACACCAAAATCTGGTAGTAAATATGTCCGATAATGGGGTCATAGACACCTGCACCAGTTGCACCACCCGCAGGTATCTGGATCAACACCTCGGCGTTTGATGCCTCCGATACAGCACCCGTGAGCGTCAATGGTTTTGAAATGACAACCTGTTCAGGATATGTCCCGGGGCAGACCTCAATGGTGGAACCCGAAGGAACGGCATTTACCGCCGCTTGGATTGTCTGGTACCCAACCAATTTTATGTCGCAACTGGGCGATCCCACGGCATAGGCTACGTAGCTACGCGCGAACGAAAGTGTGCTCAAGAACATTGTTGCGACCAGAACTGTCACGAACCTGACTCGAAACATGGCTACTTCCTACGTGCCGAGGCTTCGGTTCCATACAATTTGAGCGGCGGTCACGACGTTCTTTTCGAGCTATCTAGTGTGGGGTAAATCAGAATGCAGCGGAATAGCGCAGATGAGTGAGGCACGGATGCATGGGGCACAAAGGTAACCACTCGTAATCCTTGGCGCATCGAGACGTATTTGTGTGGTGTCTATTGGGCGGAGACGCTTACGGACCGGGCTGCGCGTGTAATCGTCTGCTACCTGCCTCCGCCCTGCACTGCCGGCTGCAGCCGCTCGAATGCTTCTTCGGCACGGCGGAGAGCTTCCTGCACGTTCTCGCAGATGTTTTGTTTGCCGACCAGATGTTCGAATTCGGTCTGCTGAATCAGTCGCAGAGGCTGCTCGCGCGCACCGCATAAAATCAGTTCGCGGCCGCTGGCTTTCAGTTTGCGTGCCACTTCTTCGAGTGCGAACAAACCCGTAGCATCGAGCGCGGTCATATTTCTTAGCCGCAGGATCACCACCGGCGGCAGCTTATGCATGTTTTCGGTGACCAAGTCGATCTTGTCGGTTGCGCCAAACAAAAACGGGCCGTGGATGCGGAAGATGGTCGCGTAGTAAGGAATATCCTTATCCTGCAAGATGTGGACGCGGCCGTCTTCGACGTAGTCGTCGGTGACTTGGGAGACGGTGGTGGTGGCGGCTACTCGGCTGATGAAGAGAAGCGCGGCGAGAATCATTCCGGCCTGGACGGCGACCGTCAGATCGGCGAAGACGGTCAGCGCGAAGGTGACCAGCCATACGCTCACGTCGGTTTTCGTCAGCTTGAGCAGCGACGGGATCTCCAGCCACTCGCCCATGTTGTACGAAACCACCATCAGGATTCCCGCCAGCACCGCCATCGGCACAAAACGCACCCAGTGCGACGCGAACAGAAGAATCGAAAGCAGCGTGAGCGAGTGAATCATGCCGGCGACGGGCGACTGCGCTCCAGCGCGAATGTTGGTCGCGGTGCGGGCGATGGCTCCGGTGGCGGGCAAGCCCCCGAACATAGGCGAAACGACGTTGGCGATTCCCTGCGCAACCAGCTCGACATTCGGGTTGTGGCGGTCGCTTATGTTTTGATGCGATGACATCCTGTCGGAGACGACGGCTGACATCAGCGACTCAATCGCGCCCAGCATGGCGACGGTCAGGGCGGGGCCGAGCAGGCCGTGAATCAGTTCAGGGCGGAACGTGGGGATTGCAAAATGCGGCAGTCCGCTGGGAATGCCGCCAAAGCGGCTGGCGATGGTCTCGACCGGCAGCTTGAAGACTTCGACCACCACGGTGCCGAGCACCATGGCGACGATCGCGCCGGGAATGCGAATGGAGATCGCGCGGCACACTATGATGATAGCGACAGTACCGATGGCCAGCAGCGTGGCTTCAATCGAGATGGTGTGGAAGTTCAGCGCCAGCGCTTCCATGCGCTGCCAGAAGACGCCGGGAACTTTCTCGAGCTTCAGGCCGAAGAAATCTTTGATTTGAGTGCTGGCGATGAGGATGGCAATGCCATTGGTGAATCCGATGACGATGGGGCGGGGAATGAACTTCACGGCCGAGCCCATGCCGGTCACGCCCATCACCATAAGGATGAGGCCGGCCATCACCGTACACATGAAGAGCCCGTCGATGCCGTGCAAGGCGACGATTCCGGCGACGACGACGACGAAGGCTCCGGTTGGTCCGCCGATTTGGGTCTTCGATCCGCCAAGAAGCGGAGATCAAGAAGCCGGTGACGATGGCGCAGTAGATGCCAGCCTGCGGCGTCAGGCCGGACGCGATCGAGAACGCCATCGCCAGCGGGAGAGCGACGAGGCCGACGGTGATTCCGGCGACGATATCGAGCAGGAACTTCTTCAGGCTGTAATTGCGGAGGCAGAGAATCGATTTCGGAAGCCACTCGTCGCGCACAAAGGCGCTCGAGTGGAAAGAACGAGCCATCATAAGAAGGATTATGGCAGCGACTCGCGGAAAAAGGGCAAGAAACGCGGCGGACGGCCTTGGCCAAACGACCAGTTTGCAGCATGATCCTTTGGTGAAATCGTCGAGTTGGCCAGTAGGACCGCCACTCCGGTAATCTTCTGTTCGTAACCCGCGCCGCATCATACTGATACCGTTATGACAAACCTCCCCGAACCCCGCGCGCCGTGGCGCTTTCCACGTGCTCATCTGGACGGCAATCATCCAATCGTCTTGCGGTTCCCCAATGGCCAGCGCCTTGGGGCCAGCCTACAAAGTAATCTCGGCCACCGGTGGCCTGCTTTCGCTCACCCACCCGATCGACCAGGGATCGCAGGTCCGGGTTATGTTTGTGACCGAAGCGGGCTCTGTGAATGGAGGCGCGGAGATGCTGCGGCCCGTCGCGCAAGGGTTGCAGCCCTTTCGTTTCGTCTCGCTTCCGGCAGATGAGCAGCGGCGTATTGGCGCCTTTGTCGGGGAATCGACGAAGGACACAGCCGAGCTGATCTGGATGGATAAGCTGCGTGCAGCCTCTGCGCTCCAGAGCAATCCGCCCCTTTTGCGTTTCAAGCTGGCGGGCGCGATCGCTCTGCTCATGATCGGCTTGGCCACATCGGCGTACCTTCTGCACTTCGGCTTGCTCAGGTAAGCTGCGGCGGACATCGCTCCTGGAATGCGCCCGATGAATACTCGCCGATATCCACGCTTTCACATGCACACGCCCGTGTGCGTCCCCGTCCCGGGAGCGACGAACATGGTTGTACCCGGCCTGGTTTCCAGGCTAAGCCGCGCCGGAATGGAGGTCTACGCGGGAGTAAACCTTCAACCGGGCGAGATGATGGAAGTCGAGTTCCGAACCGGAGGCAGAACAATCCGGGTTGCGGGCTTGGTGCGCAATCGCTCGGGATTTTGTTTTGGGGTTGAGTTCTGCGGGCTGCGGGTTGAACTGGAAACGGCGCGAGGTTGGCCGGGCCTCGAGTTGCGCTGATGTGGTCCGATTCACTTCGACGTGATTTCCGCAAGAAAGAAAAGGCTGCCGAAGACCGGCAGCCTTTTGCGCGGACAAGAGTGACCGCGCCACACGGTTCTGTACTTCCTAGAACATGTTCCACAAATACTGGTTGTAGACGTCGTGGTGGTATTGCACCTCGGGCGCCTTGACGAATGACCCGAGCAGGCGCGGGCAGCGATCGGCCGAACCTTGCTTGAGATCCGCGTACCGGCCTTTCACGTCCCCGCCCATGAGCGTCGAGGTCCACTCCGCTTTGCGGAAGTTCTCCATCGCGGTGTAGATGTTGTCGGGCAGATAGCGCTCCGCCTGGCGCAGGTTCTTAATCTTCGACGTCGTGCCTTCAAGGCCGGTTTTGAAGATCGAGAGCATCACAAGATAAGGATTCGCATCGGGGGCCACCGAGCGCACTTCCACGCGCATGCTGCGCTCGTTGCCGATCGGAATGCGGATCATGGAGCCGCGATCGACGGCCGAAGCCTTGATCTGGTTCGGCGCTTCGAAGTGCGGATCGAGACGGCGATAAGCATTGACGCTGGGGTTGAGCAGCAGGCAAATGTCGTTGCCGTGGGTGAGGATGCGGTCGACGAAATTCCCAGCCCATCTTGCTGAGCTTCTCTTCGCCCTTGGGATCCCAGAACAGGTTTTTGCCGTTCTTGCTCACCGAAACATTGGTGTGCATGCCGCTGCCGTTGACGCCGACCACAGGCTTCGGCAGGAAGGACGCGGTCAGATCCATGTTGCGGGCAACCTGGCGGCAGATCAGTTTGTAGAGCTGGATGTGATCGGCCGCGGCGACTACTTCGGCATAGTTGTAATTGATTTCAAACTGCGAGGGGGCGACTTCCGGGTGGTCTTTCTCGTTCTGAAAACCCATTGCGCGCTGCACTTCGGCGCTGGTGTCGATGAAAGTGCGCAGCGGATCGCCAGGCAGCGAATGATAGTAGCCGCCCGTGTTCACGTATTCGAACTTGCCGGTTTGGTGGTAGTTGCGCTCAGCTTCTGCGCCTTTGAACAGGAAGCCTTCAATTTCATTGGCTGCGTTGAGCGTGAAGCCGTTCTTTTTGAATTGCGCCGCGGCGAATGTTTTCAGCACGCCGCGCATGTCGGCAGTATAAGGTTCGCCTCCCTTGTCGATGACTTCTCCGAAAACGAGCACTTTGCCGGGGCCAAATACGTCGGCAGGCGCCCAATAAAATGCGGCCCAGTCGATGCCGAGACGCAGATCGCTTTCGCGCTGCGCGGTGAAACCGCGAATGGAAGAGCCATCGAACGTGAGGTTGTCGTAGCTCTTTACCAGGAATTTCTTGTCATAGTCGAGCATGTGCAGCCGGCCTTCCAGGTCGCTGAACATGACGGTGACCGCCTTGATCCGTGATTCGTCCGCCAGATAACGGAGCCGTTCTTCCTGGATTTTGTGAGGAGCAACCCGGTCGAGGCGTTGCTTCTTCGCCTTCAGATTCATCTCTTCGAGTTCGTCGTATGGGATTGCCAGAAAGCTGCGCAGTTCAGTTGACATGCCTCTCCTTCATTAAGAAACAATCTCCGGCCATGACCGGAATTATGTTGACCGGGGGATCAGACTTAATAGGCTAACGCTTTAAGGCGGCGCGAGACAAATAGAAATCGATTATGAGAGTGATTACGAAGGGTTATTTGGAAAGCGGGTCGTAGAATGCACAGCTTTTGGGGCAAATCAACGTGGACCGGCTTGGGCCTGCGCCAGTCTCGCTTTCACAATCTTCTTGATGAGTGCGGCTGGGACGGGCTTGTCCAACGGGAAGTGGATGGTTCCTTTTGAGGTTGAGAATCCTTCCAGTTCATTCTGGAATTTCTCGATTACCGCTGCCGTGGGAAACACGCTACAGTGGTCCGAAAATGCGGCGAACCACACCAGTATCTTGTTGCGCTTGAAAGCGGGAATCCCGTAGCTGATGGTCTCGGCCGCATCCGGCGGCAGCGCGGATCGGATCGCCGCGCGAATCTTCTTTACCGCGCTCCGGGCCGGTTCCGGTGTAGCAGCGATGTATTCGTTGACCGTTTCTGGTTTCTTTCTTTTAGTCGAAGGTTTGCTACTCGAAGACTTGCGCACGCTGGATTTCGTCTTTTTCATTGGGACATGCTACGAAAACTTTCACATTCGGTCCATGTTTTGGCGCGTTGCGCCGGACGCACCCTATGAATTAATCCGCCCCGTGAAATAATCGTTGTTTGAGGAAAATGCCTTGAGTTGCCCCCTTTGCCAGGAGCGGAAGGAAAAGCGGTTCTGTCCGGCTGTGCACGGAAAGATCTGCGCACAATGCTGCGGCGAGCAGCGCGAGGTTACGCTCGACTGCCCAAGCGATTGTCCTTATCTGCAACAAGCGCGCCAACATGAAAAGGCGCGGACAAGCGATGACCTCGACCATGACGCGCTGTTTCCCGCGGTTGAAATTTCCGAGCAGTTTCTTTATGAGCATGAGCACCTGATCGTTGGACTGAGCTTCGCGCTCGCCAAAAGCGCGCGCAGCGGGCCCTCGATTGACGGCCACGGACTCACCGACCGCGACCTGATCGCCGCCCTCACTTCGCTGGCGCAGAGTTATCAGACGCTCGTCCAGTCAAACCTCATTTACGAGCAGCCCACAGCCAACCTCGCACATCAGCAGATTGCCCGCGAAGTGGAAACCATGGTGAAGGAATTCCGCGAAGCGGAACAGAAACATGCGGGCTACGCGCGCCTGCGCGATTCCGAGGTTTTCGAGGCGCTCGTGTTTCTGCTGCGCCTGGCAAAGGTGAGGACATCTGGGCGGCCTAAATCCCGCGCCTATGTCGACTTTCTGCTGGCGCAGTTTCCCGAGGAGAAGTCCGGGATTAGCGCACCGGAAGCCTCGGAGAGCCGCCTGATCATTCCTTAACCGGGTCTATACGGCGGACGATTTCGCCAGCTTCGATCTCACCCAGCAATTCTCTGGCGGTTTTTCCAAGGATGGGGTGCCTCGCCTCAGGCGCGATCTCGGCGAATGGCTCGAGCACAAACCGGCGCTCATGCATCGCAGGATGCGGAATCTGCAGGCCCGGTTCGTCGACGATACGATCCCCGAACAGCACGATGTCGATGTCGATTACGCGCGGACCTTTGGCGCGGTTACGCACCCGGCCCATCGCCTCCTCGATCAACAAGAGGCCTTTCAACAGCGCCTGAGGCGTTTTACCGGTTTCAATCGCCACGACGCAATTCAGAAACCACGGCTGGTCCGGAACCTCGACGGGTTCTGTCTCATAGAAAGACGAAATCGCAAGGACCGTCGTTGCCTCGTTCAGCCGGCGGATCGCCTCGCGCAGATTTCCGGCCCGGTTCGCCAGGTTCGATCCGAGCGACAGATAGGCTGTCTGCGTCACCAGGCTAGTGTCGCGGCAAATGCGTTACGAATCCAGAACAAATTGGCAAAGTCCGATTGCGCTCCGGTCTTTGGCGGCAATTCTGGTTGGAAAAACGTCAAAAGGTGTCACCCGGCCCCTTTTCGGGCAGTACTTAAGTGATCTTCGGCCGGTCCGGCGCTACGGTTACTATTAGGCTTGCATGAACCTCGATTCCCTTCTTTTTAGCAAGGATCCCGCTTTGCTCGGGGTGCTGCGGCAGACGCTCGACAAACTGTCGATCAATATCGAGGTGTGCTCGGAGGCTAATGTTTGCGGTGATTCGCTTGCCAAACGCAAGTTCGATGCCGTGATCATCGATTGCGACGATCAGCCGGACGGAGTCACTCTCCTTGGAGGCCTACGCCAAACCCAAAGCAACGCCAAAGCGGTCGCTTTTGCCGTTCTGAATGGAAAAACCACTACCCAGGAAGCGTTCTCGTACGGCGCTAATTTCGTTCTTCAGAAGCCGCTCACGCCGCTGCATGCCACGCGCTGCTTCCACGCCGCCATCGACTTCATGCTTCGGGAGCGGCGACGCTACTTCCGTTACCCGGTCGAGATACCGGTGCAGATTGCCGTTGCCGGGAACGAACTTGGCGCAAGCTCTACCAACGTGAGCGAAAGCGGCATGGCGATCCTGGCCGCGAGCAGGCTGGATAAGGACACCACGGTCGCGCTGCGCTTTACGCTCCCGGAGACCGATATTTCGCTCGAGCTGAAAGGCGATGTTGTGTGGGCCGACACGGTCGGCCGCGCTGGGATTCGCTTCGTCGAGGTTCCACAGAATTCGAAATCTCAGCTGGAACAATGGCTGACCGAGCGCCTACAGAAGGAAATGCCCTCCCGCCTGCAAACCTATCCCGCTCTTAGCTGAACTTTTTCTTCTTGGTCGTCTCCCGCATCCATGTGGTGACTTGTACTTTCCGTCCGCTCTGGCAATCTGGTCTGCCAGCCACTTTCGGAGCCCCACATGATCACACTGGAAGAACGCATCGCGCGCACTCAGCGCTTGTTGCAACGGTTGGAAGACGACCGGCCCTACTTGAGCGTCCGGCTTTCCACCCTCGGCGCCGAACACCGGGAGAGCTCGCAGGCCTTTGCCGAGCGCGTGCGAGCCGAGGCCGAAGCCGAACTCCGGCGCTTGCTCGACGAGCGCATACCCTTGCTGGAGTGGAATGCACCCCAGCCCGCAGATTAGCTGCGAGAGGCGCCTGTCGCGGTGGGTGTCGGGTTCAGGCGAGTGAAATGGCTACGCGCTGAGGGTGATTGCGGCGGCCATGGCGGGAGCCCGCGCCGCTTCTTGCATCGTGGTCTCTTCCCATAGCGAGCGGTCGCGCAGAATGCGGGAGACCAGAGCGGTGTGCATGGCGTGGCCGGCGCGATCCGCGACCACAGCACCGAGGATCTGCTTCCCGATCAACGCGAGATCTCCGATGAGGTCGAGCACCTTGTGGCGCACAAATTCATCCACAAAGCGCAGCGGAGGGTTCAGCACTTTTTCGCGGTTCAAGACAATCGCGTTTTCCATCGAAGCGCCGCGGATCAGGCCCTGCTGCCGCATGGCGTCGGCTTCGTGCAGAAAACCAAACGTGCGGGCGGGCGCGATCTCCTCAAGATAACTGCCGTTGGTGAGCGTGGCGCGGAACGTCTGTTTGCCAATCAGAGGATGAGGAAAATTGATGGAATACGAAACGGAATATGCGTCGTCGGGATAGACCGCGATAAACTTATCGCCTTCGCGCAGTTCGATTTCGCGCACAATTCTGAGATAGGAACGCGGTTTGCGCTGCCGCCGTATGCCGGCTTGCTGAATCATCTCCACAAAAGGCCGCGCGCTGCCATCGAGAATGGGAAGTTCGAGGTTGTCCAACTCCACGATCGCGTTGTCGACGCCAGCTCCTATAAACGCCGAGAGCAGATGCTCGGTCGTCGAGATCAGCACGCCTTTTTTCATCAGGCTGGTGGCATAGCTGACGCGGGCCACGTTGCGGCCGCTGGCTTCGATCTCAAAGTCGTCGAGGTCGGTGCGGCGGAACACAATGCCCGATCCTGCCGGCGCTGGCAGGATGCGCAAGTTAACGGGCGCGCCGCTGTGCAGGCCGACTCCGGCGCAGCTCGCAGCGGTCCGAATTGTACGTTCGTATGGCAATCGCGCTCGGATGCGCCAACCCGGATCACGCGTCCAAACAGGATTGCGCAGATTCCGGTATACCGATCAGGGCTCTAACTCTTTGGCTGGACAACAGCTTACCGCGCAGCACCGATTTTCGTCTGTGGCGAAAATACCACAGTTCGTGGCTGGTTAGGGGCACGCCACGGATAACCCTTTTAGCCTATTAGGGATTGGCGAGGCTGATTTGAGCCGAATTTAGGTGACTTTCTGTAGACGCGGCTTGCCTACCGGCGTTTTCGTGGCGGAGTCCGCTCGTAGGTTACGGTTGCCTGGAACAGCGAGTCGGGCAGGTTCTGGTTGTATTTCGCGGTGGTGATGAAGCGCTGCTGTGACATCTCTCCGTTGTAGTAACGCGTAATCGAGTGGGGAGTCATGATGCCGTCTTCGGGCTTGTAGTTGTCGTAGACTTCCTCTTCCGTATTCCTCTGCTTATCTTGCGGGTCGCGCCACGAGTAGCTGATGCGGACGGGATAGTGGGTGATCTGGTCGAGCGCCACGCTCACCGAGTCGTTTTTGCTGTTCAGCAGGGTCACGACGTCCACCGGCTTGCTGTCCACAATCGACAGGCCGTCATGGAAAAAAGCGACTGTAGGGTCGTTCATCCACTTGCGAAACACCCATTCCTCCGAGTGCGGATGCCGCCGCAGATAATTCTGCAGGTCTTCCTTATCCTGCGGGGTGGTTCCCTTGAAAGTCGTTTCGTACCCCTTGTCACCGTTGTGAATCAGCACGAGATCGAACTGGCCTTTCACCTGAACGTTCCCTACTTGTCCCTCAATCAGGAAGATGTCCTTGGTATGGATGACCTCAAACCGGTCCTTGTCGGGATAGACAAGATAATAATTGTAGGGAATGCCGAGGCTTCCGCTGGTGCCGTGATGCAAGGGATAGTAGCGTCCGTTTTCGCTGCGGTTGGTGTAGGTGAGATAAGGCTGGCCGCCCAGGGCCGCGATGGCCTGGTCAAGCAGCGCCCGCGCCTTATGCGCGCTTTCGGAATCGTTCAAGTTGACCGACGACGGCTTTTCCGCCGGCAACGCCGCGCGCGGCGGCGGCTCGGACCCGGCTTGCGCGTAGCTTAAGGCGGGCGCAAGGCAGGACATCAGCGTCAGCAGGAAAATGGCGGCGAAGGGTCGCATGTCTATCTATATTAGAGGCTCGGAGACCCATTTTAGCTGTATTCGGAAGATGTATCATTGCGGGGCTCCAGAGAGGAGCTCCTTCGGAGGCCGAAAATGAAGAACCTGTTCGAGCGGGAGACCGCTGATGAGGTTGTCTCGCGCATTGAGAAGCTGCAGCCTTCGTCGCCGCGGCAGTGGGGAAAGATGGACGCGGCGCAGATGCTGGCGCACTGTTCAGCCACCATGGACATGGCCTCGGGGCGGTTGAACATTCCGCGCCTGTTGATAGGGCGGCTGATCGCACCGTTTTTCAAGCCCATCTATACCAACGAGAAACCGTTTTCCAAGAACGGGCCCACGGATAAGAAACTAGTCGTCGCCGACTCGCGGGACTTTTTTCGCGAGCAGGAGCAACTCAAGCTAAAGGTGAGACAGTTTCACGAGGGCGGAGTGGCGAAGTGCACGCCGCATCCGCATCCGTTTTTCGGCGCGCTCACGCCGCAGGAGTGGGCTCGCGGGTCGTACAAACATCTGGATCACCATTTGCGGCAGTTTGGGGCGTAAAAGACTGAGTGCGCTTGAAATTCTTCTCCACATAAGCGCTGGGAAAGCACAGAGTTCCCCTGTCGGTGACAAATTGTTTACATACTGATGATCCATGGCTGACACATGCTCGCCCCTCACCGACTAGGATTTTCCCAAGGTTGTTGCTCCTGGGAAATCAGCATGAACACTCTCCGAAAGTTCTTTCTCCACAGATCCATCGCCCGCAGCTCAGTTGCCTTCGATTCCGGGCGCGACACAAACCGCGCAATTGAGCTTCTCAATTGGGACGCGATTGTAGCGGCCATACTGGTGATTGGCGTAGGTGTCAGCTTCTGGATCGGCGCTGGGCTGATGATTGCACATCTGCGGAAATAGTGCCGAATCCCAAGCATCGCCTCGGCATCGGCGCCGTCATTCCCGCGCAAATTCGGGTGAATTCAAAACCCGGTGGCCAAAACTGGCTCCAGGATTAGTGCTTAGATAGCGCAAAATTCACGAGGATTTGCGTCTCTACGTTCACCGGCTGTCCATTGAGCAAATAGGGTTTGTACTTCCACTGTTTAACGGCTTCAATTGCTGCCGGAGCCAGCAATTCGTGTCCGGATACAAGCTCCAGATCCTGAACGCTCCCTTCCTTGTCAATAAGCGCCTTCAATATCACTTGCCCCTGCACTCGCGCCTGTCGAGCAGCCTCCGGGTATTGTGGCTGCACTTTGCTGATCAGCAAACCTGACGCGACGCCTGGCGAGACGCGTACACGCTGTGGCCGTTCCGGCGTGGTTTTTGGCGTGTCTTGAGTCGAGCTGGATCCTGCGTTGGCCGACTGTTGCGCAAACGATAACGCCGACGCCAAAATCATCGCAGCCATCACACAAAGACAACAACGCTTCATAAAACCCTCCTTATCCCACCAATACCGCGCCGCCATTCACGTTGAAAATCTCGCCGGTGATGAAGCCTGCATATGGCGTGCATAAAAACAAAATCGGCCCGGCGATTTCATCGACTGTGCCCACGCGTCCGAGCGGTATCGTCCCAAAGACTTTTGCCCGGGTCGCCGGATCTTCGAGCGCTGGCATGGCCATATCGGTGTAGACCCATCCTGGGGCCACGCAATTTACACGGATGCCGTCGCGCGCCAGCTCCGTGGAGAGGCCTTTCACCATGCTGATGAGCGCTCCCTTGCTGGCCGCGTAGTCGCAGTGGAAGGCCTCGCCGCGCTGGCCGGCGGTCGAACTGACGAGCACAATGTGACCGGCGGCATTCGCGTCAGCAGCGCTTTTTCCGGCCGCATCCGCGCCGCTCCCGGCTTTGGCCTGCGATGTCGGGTGACTCCGCTGCTTCTTCATCTGCCCGACTGCGTGCTTCACCAGGCCAAATACGCTATCGAGATTCACGGCCATCGTCCGACGCCATTGCTCATCGGTCATGCGGTCGATGGGCGCGTCCACCGGGGGCCAGATGCCGTGGTTGGCAACCAGAATGTCGAGCCGTCCGAACTCGGCCACTGTCGCGGCGACCAGCTTGCCTGCGGCCTCGGCGGTTGAGAGTTCACACTGCACAGCGCGGCAGTTCGCGGCTCCGCATTCGTTCGCGAGCGCGTCCGCCTGATCTTTGGCAGATTGGTAGTTGAACGCAACCTTGGCGCCCGCAGCGGCGAACAGACGCACGGTGGCCGCGCCAATGCCGCGCGACCCGCCAGTGATAAGAGCTACTTTAGAGTCCAGCGATAGATTCATAGTCGCTTCAGTATCGCGCAAGGCGAGATAATCGGCGAGCGAAATGGTGCAGTAACGTGAGCCATGAACCGATGAAAAAGGGCGGCTCGAAAGCCGCCCTTAAGACTGACAACTGGAAACTGCTTTTACGCTGTCGCGGGCCGCTCGCCGCCTGCTGCCGGAGCGCGCTCTGGCTTCAGCACCTGCTGCACGTCATCGGCCTTGGGAGGCAGCGGCTTCAGCGGAGGCAGGTCCTGGCCATCCACCAACAATTTGATTTCGGAGGCATCCAGTACTTCGCGCTCAATCAG
>CAWDPB010000062.1:0-4744 GCA_963804075.1 uncultured Acidobacteriaceae bacterium
TGGACGCGTTGAGAGCGTCGTAGTTATAAGAATTGAACGACGCGCCCCACCGGGGGCTTGCGTATTCGATCAGCAACACGGCCGTGATGGGAGCCTGTGTCTCATTGAAGGTGGAGATTTTCTGCGGCGTGCCGTCCTCTTCGATTTTGAAATTCTCCTGCTTCAGCCCGGGAATCGTCTGCCCGTCTTTCGTCGTAACCAGTACATCGAGCGACACCAGAGGCACATCGACGCTCAACGAGTAATTGGGCATGCTCTCGATCTTCTTCGGCTTCTCGGGCGCGGGCGGCGGCGGTTCCTCCTTCTTTTTGGGGATGACGTACGGGCCGACATCGTTCTGCGGACCACCAGCTTCCGGTGGGGCCGGTTGCTGATTGGGATTGGCCGGCGGCTGTTGCTGGGTGGGGGCCTGCTGAGAACTGTCCTGGGAAAGGGCGAAAACACCCGCAAAGGCAAGCCCGAAACACGCCAACAGCAACAGATTTAGGGGCTTACGCAAGGCCGGCGAATCCGGTCGAGGACGCAGAAAAAGCCTGAAAATCATTGAGGGAACCTCGAAAATACCTATGCTACTATAGATGCAACAACTCTGCGGTTGGGATATTTTGCAGGGTGCAAGCAGCCTCCTCTCCTTCGCAAAGCCGTTTTCACACGCGGAGTCAATATAAGTATTGCGGTCACTTTGTGACCTCCGGGGACCTTCGATGAGAATTAAGGCGTTTCGCGCCGCCCTTCTGTGCTTTCTCTCTCTGCAAGTCAGCGCACAGAATTTGGATAAACCCAAGCCAGCCATCCTCCCGCTCGATCAGATTCATGCCGGCATGAAAGGCACGGCCCTCACTGTGTTTCAGGGGGTCAAGCCGGAATCAATGGGCGTGGAAGTACTGGGCGTGCTACGCAACATCAACGGCCCCAAGAGCGATGTGATCCTGGCAAGCTGCTCGGCACGAAGCCCGAATACACCGGCGTGGTCGCGGGCATGAGCGGA
Source organism: uncultured Acidobacteriaceae bacterium (assembly GCA_963804075.1). Classification (GTDB taxonomy): domain Bacteria; phylum Acidobacteriota; class Terriglobia; order Terriglobales; family Acidobacteriaceae; genus Acidiflorens. The sequence continues at coordinate 989 of CAWDPB010000062.1, forward strand.
AGCCCTGTCTACATCGAAGGCAAACTCGTGGGCGCGCTGGCCTTTCGCATCGGCGAATTTTCAAAGGAACCGATCGCCGGAGTGACGCCGATTGAAGAGATGCTGGAAATCGACGCGCTGGACAGCACTCCCGCCCCAGCGCCCATGCGCGCGAGAAATTCCTCTGCTGGCGAGAAGTCGCAAACCGCAAGTCCGGGAGACTCGTCTGTCACACTTGATTCAAGCCTCGCCGGCGGCTACCGCGACTACTTAAAGCCGATTGAAGCTCCCTTTGTATTCAGCGGATTTTCCGACGCAACCATCGCGCGCTTCGCCGACCAATTTGCGGCCGCTGGAATTACACCTGTGATGGGTACCGGGTCGTCGAGCGACCAGAAGCAGCCCGAGCCAATCGAGGCCGGCTCAGCTGTCAGCGCCGTGCTGGTGCGCGGAGACATGGATATCGCAGCCACCTGCACAGTGACCTATGTCGATCCCAAGCGGCTGCTCGCTTGCGGGCATCCGCTGCTTCAATTCGGCGAAGTCGACCTGCCGATGACCAAAGCGAACGTGGTGGCGACACTGCCTTCGCCGCTCAATGCATTCAAAATTGTCAATACAACGGAAACCGTGGGCGCATTCGTCCAGGACCGTCAGTCGGGCATTCTCGGCGAGATGGGCCACGAGCCCAAGATGATTCCGGTGACCGTGACGCTGCACGGCGGTCCGGCTCCGAAAGAGTTTCACTTCGAAATTCTCAACAACGCGCGGCTCAGCCCGCTGGCGATGGCGGCGACCGTCTTCAACGCTCTGCACGGCACCAACGATTACGGAGAGAACACTACTTACCGCATGAACGGCGCACTCAGCGTTAAGGGCTATGCCGACGTCACCATGCACAATATGTTTTCCCCGCAGGATGGCGGCCAGCCGGCAGCCATGCTGGCGGCTTCCAATATCGGCGAGCGCTTCGCGCGCATCTACAGCAATCCCTATGACGCTCCCGAGGTTGAGGGCGTGAAGCTCGATTTCGACCTTGTGCGCGAGCGGCGTTCGGCGCGCCTCGAAGCCTCGCGCACGGACGTGACCGAAGCGCGTCCCGGCGACCAGATTACGGTTGAAACGGTGATTCTTCCGTATCGTGGTGAGCGGCTGGTGCGGCAGATTCCTATCCGCATTCCGACTTCGGCGTCGAAGGGCGCGCTGCGCATTCTGGTGAGCGACGGCGATACGCTCGACCGCATGCATCGCGCCGCTCCAATGATGGGCCGTGGCCTCGGCCTGGCGCCCACAATCGCGCTGCTCAATAAAGAGCGCTCGAATGACCGCGTGTATGTCTCGCTATTCGATTCCGACCCGGAAGCGATGGTCGCCGACAAAGTGATGCCCACGTTGCCCCTCTCTGTGATGAACGTGATGGACAACATGCGCGGCACGCAGGACATGGTCGTGCTCGGCGAATCGTCGGTAAGCGAAGCCTCCACCGAGCCGCTGGATTATGTAGTCTCCGGCGCGCAGATGCTGACGATTAATATCAAGTAGCGGGCGGCGGCAGCGCTTCTCCTTTTAAAGAGGCGCGTAGGCAACTGATTCATTCTGCATGTCTTAAGGCTCATTGACTTCTAAACGAATTTCATGAGACGATGGCCGAACGTTGCTACGGTGCTTTAATGGCATCCGCGCGGACCGACCTGCAAAAGTCGGAAAAGCGCAGAGCTTCGGCTCTGAGATCCGATGACCCAATTGGGTCCGGCAATTCCGGTGGAGTCTCGACTCGAATTGTCGTGGTCGATTAGCTGTTGCTATTCCGACCGACCGGCTGGGACGTAGGTTAACGCAAGCGAAGCCGTTCAAAGGATATTGACCGCAGCTTGCTACACTGTAGCGCTGCGGCATTTTTTTGCCTGTCGTCAGGCAGGCCTGACGTAATCATTGGGATAGATGTTCACGTGGCTCCCAGTCACCGACAGTTCTCCTTGCCGTGAACAGTCAAATCTGGTTCGATCAAAATGCCGACCATCCTCGAACTGGGCATCATGGTGGAACCCTTGCGGCAAGGAAGTGCCGAAGCGATAAGTCGCACGGAGAAGTTCGCGGAGAATATCCAGTTCCGCACCCGGATCGATCTCCTGCGCACCGTGAAACTCCGTAGGACGAGCGCACGGAAAAACCACATTGCGCGAATCTCGAAAGATAAGCTGACGCTCATTGCGTCCCAGGAAGTCTGGAAGCATTTCGTGATCGAACATTTGAGGACGGACTGTTTCCGGCATTGCATTTGCCCACGCACGAATACCACGCGTCAGTTCACAGAAGGGCCGCCGCAGCCGTTGGTCGTCCAAATGGAAGTTCTTAGGTGGTAGCAATAGCGGTTCGTGCGAACTCCGGCTTTCGATTCGCCTCTGAAGGAGTCCAATCAGGTCGCGGGTATAGACTTCCATCCCTTTTAGAATTGCCGCTTCACACGCTTCCCTTTGATGGCGCCTCTGATTGCCGCGGTCATCAAATGTGGAAAGTTCTCGCAAGGCAATCGGAAAAACGAAAAAATCGAATGCACCAAGCAGAAGTTCGTCATTTTCCGCCGGAACATAAAAAAGCGCGATTCTCCGGGGCCGAGCTGATTGATCGTCGCTCCTGTTTTTCAGTCGCCGAACGGCGAACTGAGCGCCCGCCGTGAGTAACGCCTGCACCGTCTTCTCGCGATAGAGTTGTCCGTCATAGCTTGGTGATGAGGTGGCGATTACCTTTGCATGGTTCCCCGAGACGCTTTGAAAGAACTCCTCGATACGGGAGTGCAGCGGATGCGGGAGGCCCGCGAGCAGAAAAAGATCGACAGCGGTTGACGAGGGCAAACCGACAGGCAAGTTGCGTTGTTTGTGTTTGGGCTTTCCCATCGGGCTCATCGAATCCGCGATAGGATCTGTGCGATGTCAGCCGGTATCATGATGCGCCGTGCAATGTCTGGTGGCTGCGCGCTGAGCAGGCGATCAAGAGCCGTACCACCAGCTTCCGAATGTTCCTTCTCATCCTGATCGACCTTGGAAAACTGCTCCACTTGTACTCCGTGTACCGCCGCCCATTTTTGGATCAGGCTTTCCAGGTCCTTTCTGTCGCTCAAAGGTAGAAGGTGGGGATGATCAATTCGCAAGCCCGGGCGCCTATACTCGGGTTCGACGAGAATGTAATCCGTTGCGGGGTCGGGGGGATGCCTCCAACTTCATAGCGGAAGGGCCTGGTTCTTTTGATGTAAACTGGCTGATTCAGTGCGTTGACACAGAAGGCCAAGAGCACTGGCCTAACAATTTCTTCCAGCCGCACGGGGGGTGGCTCTTTGTCGGCAAACCGGTTTGCGATCTGCGCTTCGACATCGCCCCGGACCTCAGGTGTCACCACTGCTATGTAAGCTGGCGATCGCCGATCCCAGACAATCTGCAAATCCGGAGCGCAGGTTTCAGTTATCAGTTGCTTGAGGTTGCGCTGTCCGCGGTCGGTGGGCCACTCGTCTCTTTTCTCGATCTCGACGCCAAGGTGAGCCAGCAAAAGCGGCGTCCGGTTAGTGGCATAGTGCGCACGTACTCTGTTCTTGATCTTCTGCTGGAACTCATCCGGCGGAATCGGCATACTCGCATTCTAACGGATTGTTACTGTCGCAGGCCTCGGAACCTCGGTGGTGATTCCGTTGTTCGATGTAGCGCGTTCCGGGAGGATCGTCCGCAAGGCGGAAGTTGAGATTCCCTCACTCAAAAAACGGGGGAGGCGGCGGGGGCGGATCAGGGA
>CAWDPB010000063.1:0-33844 GCA_963804075.1 uncultured Acidobacteriaceae bacterium
TGTTGTTATGCCCTCTACTTCGTTCAGCGTATTGCTAATGGAACGTTTAGTCCTGCATTCGCCTCGACCGGCGCTTCCTATTCAGCAACGATTACCTTCACGCCCACTAAGTCAAGCGTAATGCTGCACTCGTCATTACCGATTCGACAAATAACGCCAGCGGAACCATAGCCCTCGCGGGCGTGGGCCGGGGACCTCAAGGCAACGTCGATCCCGGCGTCTCGACAGCCTATGGAACCGGATTCACCAAACCTTATTCGGTCTCAGTGGATGCCGTGGGCGACCTGGCCGTGGCCGACGAGGGAGCTGGGATGCTTTTCTCGATCCCTGTGGGATCGCCAGCGGGAACGACTCCCACGGCGATCGGCTGGGATCTCGTTGAGCCTTCCGCCACGGCATTCGACGCCAGCGGAAATCTCTACGTAGCCGACTTCTCGAACAACGATGTCGTCGAAATTCCCTACGTCAGCGGCGCCTTGGCGCCCGGTTCGCAGTCCACTCTGATTTCGTCCACATTTGCGTTCAACGGAACGGCACTGAGCGAACCAAGTGGTTTGGGAGTGGGCCCGGACGGCATCACCCTTCGACTTCGGTCAGGCAGGCTCCGACACGGAGAAAGCCAAGTGCGGGCAAAACCTTCCTCCGCTTCTTTTTTTGCGGTTTAAGGGTTTCTCTGTGACTCTGTGCCTCCGTGGTGAAGAACCGCAAACTCGGACACCATTCATTACTCCGGTACTCGCTGGCATGGCGCTAAAAATGCGACAATAAGAACAACGCAGCAACTCCCATTGTTTACGTAAATTTACGTGACACCGTACGCAACTTCGGGGCTTATCTTCAGCTCTAACTGATAGTCGCTGCCTGATGCCAGTCACCCAAATACCGTCTCGCGATCCCTCTTCGTCTTCCACCCGTCTTCGGCCCAGCCGGAGCATCGCGAGCTTTTCGAGGCCCAGAATTGGGAAACAGCTTATCGCAGCTTCAATCCCGAGGATGTTCCGCATCTTTTGATTCAGCTGCAGGACGACCTTTCGCGTGCGCGCAAGCGGGAAGCGATTTGGATATCGATCGTCATTCACCTGTTCCTTGTGATTCTGCTTTGGAACAGCGAAAGAATCGTCGCGATGCTGCCGCACAGGGCAGTTCCTTTGGAATTGCGCGCCGACGAGGATCGGGAAAAAGATGCGACGTTCCTGGCTTTGCCGCCGGATCAACAGAGGGTAACGCAGCGTCCGGATTCCAGGATCGTCTCGGATAAAGATCGCATTGCCACAAGCAAGACGCCGCAGATCAATCGCGAAGAGCTGAAGAAGCTTCTTGAAAGCACGCGTCCGGGCCAGCCCGGTCCGGCCGCGCAGCAGCCGCAGCAAGCGCCGCCTGCGCCGCAAACGGCGCAGAATCAGGCTCCGCCGCAACAGCCGACGCCGCAGAATCAGGAACCCGGTTCCGGATTTGCGCAGCCACGACAGAGCGACCAAGTGTCACAGCTGCGGACACCCGCGCAGGGCGGGAGCCGCGTGGTGCCGAACTTCAATAACACAACGACGGCGGGCTCGGCGATCGAGCAAGCCGAACAAGCGGCCGCTGCGAATCGCGGGCATTTTGGCGGAGGACAAGGCGGCGATTACGGGCTGAGCCAGGGGCGCAGGCGGCGCAAAGGCGCTCGATCAGGCCGAGATCCTGACCGACACGATGGGCGTGGATTTTGGCCCTTATCTGACGCGAGTCGTCCAGGTCGTGAAGGCGAACTGGTACAACCTGATGCCGCCTTCGGTGTACCCTCCGATCCTCAAGCAAGGAAAGCTTTCGATTGAATTTGTGATTGAAAAAGACGGCAAGGTCAGTGGAATGGCGCTCCATACGTCGTCGGGCGATGTGCCGCTGGACCGCGCGGCATGGGCCAGCATTACGGCGTCCAATCCTTTGCCACCGCTGCCCAAGGAGTTCCCGGGGCAGGTTTTGGGCCTGCGCTTCTACTATTTTTATAATCTGCAGCCGGACGATTTGAAGTAGACCGCTGCCTGAGATTTCGCTCCTGCGTCAGACCTTTCTTCTCTGCTTTGCAGCCGTCGTTCAGGCAACTCGTTCCAGCCCGCTATTTCACATACCTCGGTTCTTCGCCTTTCGACCACGGATTGTACGTTGCTACAAAGTGCACGCGCTCCGGCCTTGTGGGGTGATTGAAGAACCATGCTTTCGTAAACCAGTTCGGATCGGGGTCGGAGAGATTTGTCTCGCCGCTTTTCTCGAAGTAATGTGCCGCTACCTGATTGGGGTCGGCTACGATGCCGTGGATAACCTCCAGACCATAGCGGTCGGCCTCATGTTCGAAATAGCGGCTCACGCCATTGAAGACGGGAGTCGCCAGGAAGGAGAGCACGCCGAGCAGAAGCATCAGCGCGGGCAGCGAAGCCCAGTCTCCCAAATCACGAATCGCCCATTGCGTTCCCCATCGCCTCAGCATCCAGTGCACGCAGCGGTAGCCGAGGTAAAGAAGAAACAGGAGGACGCTGCCGTCAATTGCAGTTTCCTTGGGGATGTGGAGCAGGACATAATGGCCCATTTCGTGTCCGAAGACGAAAAGAGTCTCGGGGATGGTGGCTTTGGCAATCGTGTTGTCCCACACGACCACGCGTTTGGAGGTGCCAAAACCGGTGACATAAGCATTCAGGCCGGTCTGCTTGGAGCTGGCGTTCATGACGAACATGCGATCCGGAGGGATCTCGATTCCACCCCGATGCGTGACTTTTTGTATCTCGGTGACGAGAACGGGCTGGGCTCCGGCGAGCGGCTTGAACGTGTAGAAGAGAGGATCGACGACCAGGGGCTGAAGGAAGAATACCGCCAACAGAATCGGGATCGATGCCAGCCAAAAGTAGAACCACCAGCGGCGAGGGCTGCTCCGTATGACCGCATAGAGAATTCCTACCAGGATGGTGCCCACGATGAGGCTGACGATTTGGCCCATTGCCCAGTCGCCGAACCAGGCTCCCCACGCTTGCACATTAAGGCCAAAGGCGCGGTCAAGGGATTGATCCCAAATATCGGAGGGGATGCCGAGGGCGGCGATTGTGAACAGGATCAGAGGAGCGAAGATGATGAGCTGGACAAAACGGCGCGAGGAGACCCGCTCAGCGAGGTTGCGAAACGCAGGCGCAACGCGCCAGCGCAGGACGACCAGCAGGATAAGGAACCCATAGATGGCATTGATGAAGAAATGGCGATGTTGGGCGGCGGAATATGCTTTGGCGCGTGCGTACTGGGCGGGGGGCGGCGCGTATTCGGTGATGACGGTGGGTTGAGAGCCTGACGCATTCGGCTGCGCCGAAGATTGGGTGGGCGAGACCTGCGCTGGTAAATCCGCCGGGTTTGTTTGTGCTCCATTTGTCTGTGCTTCTGCAAAGGAAGCAAACATGAAGACAAGCAGGCAGAAAGTACGCAGGAACAACAGCCGTTTCATAAAAGGCTCTCCGGGGCCCGATTATGGCAGAAGTCCGGCAAAAAGCGCGAGGTGGGGGATAGGCTGCGCGGCTACGGGCTGAACGCATGTCTTCGATCGGTATATGCCCTGGCCTCAGCGGCTAAAGCCAGCGCGAGAAACAAAGTTTCTTATCGCAGCGGTGAACCGCTGCGCCACCCAAGATCAAAGGCAAAGCGGAGCGTTTCCGAGCCTGCTACGCCAGACGTGCGCGAATCGGCTGAATTCGCTACCATAGGAACATTGGTGTTTCGATGGGCTGGGCCGGCGTGCATCCGGATTCGGCAGGGCATCGGAAATTGCATAAATTCGAGGAAAATCAGAGTAAATACAAAATGACGATTCGACGACTGTTACCGCTTCTTGTGTTGGTGGCCACGCTGTGCCTGCCCGTTTTCGCGGACGACGCTACGCCTGAGGTGCTGCGCCCTCCGAAGGGTTCGCAAATGGCGCTGGTGGTGTTTGAGGACCTGCAATGCCCGCAGTGCGGCCGCGTGGCGCCGCTGCTGGACCAGGCCTCCCATACTTACAAGATCCCGCTTATCCAGCACGATTTCCCGCTGCCGATGCACAACTGGTCGTTCGACGCCGCAGTAATTGCGCGTTACTTCGATACGCACTCGAAGGATTTGGGCAACGAGTTCCGGCTGGATGTGTTTCAGCACCAGTTCGACATCGTTCCGCAGACCTTGCACACGTTCGCGGAGAAGTTCGCGAGCGACCACAAGGTGACGCTTCCATTCGTGGTCGATCCGGATGGAAAGCTGGCGGGGCTGGTAAAAGCCGATCGAGACCTCGGCAACAGCCTGCACATTCAGCACACGCCGACGATCTACATTGTCAGCAGCAAGAAGGGCGCGAAGCCGTATGTCGAAGTGACCGATACGTCACAGCTCTACGTGATGATTGATGCGATGAAGTAGGGGAGGTCGGAGGTCAGAGGGGCGAGGTCGGATTGCAGAGGTAAAACCCCTTGCTTCGAAAGCTATTACCTCTGCAATCTGACCTCTAGCATCTGACCTTTTCTCACTCGTTCCAGCGCCTGAACAGCAACGCTCCATTCGTCCCGCCGAAGCCGAATGAATTCGACATGGCGTATTGGAACGACACCTTGCGCGCCTGGTTGGGAACGAAATCCATGCCGTCGGTTTCGGGATCCTGATTCTCCAGATTGATGGTGGGCGGCAGGATCTGGTCGCGCAACGCAAGAACAGTGACTCCCGCCTCTAATCCCCCCGCGCCGCCCAGCAAGTGTCCGGTCATGGATTTGGTCGAGCTGACGGGCACCCGTTTCCCAAACAGATTGCGGATTGCGTGCGCTTCTAGCGTGTCACCGATGGGCGTCGAAGTGCCGTGCGCGTTGAGGTAACCGATCGCTTCCGGTTCAAGCTTGGCGTCGCGTAGCGCATTGCGCATGACTCGGAAACCGCCTTCATGCTCAGGCGCGGGCTGGGTCATGTGATAGGCATCGGCCGACATGCCGTAGCCGACGATCTCAGCCAGGATAGGCGCGTCGCGGCGGCGCGCGTGCTCCAATTCTTCGAGGATGAGGATGCCGGCGCCTTCGCCCATGACGAAGCCGTCACGGTCTTTATCCCAGGGACGGCTGGCGCGAGCGGGGTCGTCGTTGCGAGTGGAAAGGGCGCGCATAGCGGCGAATCCGCCGACGCCCATGGGAGTGATGGCGGCTTCAGCGCCTCCGGCTATCATGACGTCGGCATCGCCGCGCTCGATGATGCGGAAGGAATCGCCGATGGAATGAGCGCTGGTGGTGCAGGCTGTGGCCGTGGCTTCGTTCGGTCCCTTGGCGCCGACGCGCATGGAGACGTGCCCGGCGGCGAGGTTGACGATGGACGCGGGAATGAAAAAAGGCGAGATTTTGCGCGGTCCGCCCTCGAGCAGCGCCGTATGCTCGCGCTCGATTACATCGAATCCGCCAATACCGGAGCCGATGTGGACGCCGACCATCTCTGCATTTTCAGGCGTGACCTGAAGCTGGGGGGCATGTTGAAGGCCTCGTCGGCGGCGGCGATGGCGAAGTGAATGAAGCGCCCCATCTTCTTGATTTCTTTTTTCTCGATGAAGTTCAACGGGTTGAAGTTGCGAACCTCGGCGGCAATCTGGCAAGCGAAAGCGGAGGTGTCGAACGCGGTGATGCGGCTGACACCGCTCTTCCCGGCCTGGAGAGCCTGCCAGACCTCGCCGGTCGTATTGCCCAGGGAGCAGATCAGGCCGATGCCCGTGACCACAACCCGTCGCGCCAAGCTATTTGCCCGCCTTGGCGTGCTTGCCGATGTAGTCCACGGCGTCGGCAACGGTGCGAATCTTCTCCGCGTCCTCGTCGGGAATCTCGATATCGAAGGCTTCTTCAAAAGCCATCACGAGTTCGACGGTATCGAGCGAATCGGCTCCGAGATCGTCGACAAACGAAGCGCTGGGAGTGACTTCGCCCTCGTCCACGCCTAATTGCTCCACGATGATCTGTTTCACTTTTTCATCAACAGCTGCCATGTTCTCCTCGTTTCTGAGTCAGGGGATAGCGGCCCCATGCGGGCCGGCGTTTTTCGATCTACGACTGCGTTTTGCTCACAAGATTGAATGAAATCGAAACCACTAGTCTAAAAGGGAATGGAGAAGTATGCAAAGGCTGAGGGGGTATACGATCAAGGACTTCGGCAACGTAATCGCTCCCAAGCGGCCATGTCAAAGCGGTCCAAGCCTATCCTCGACACACGGTAAAAAGGCCGGAGCGACGCGCGCTCCGGCCCGAAATACAAATGCGAAGCGATTCGCCTATGCCGCTGGCTTCATCCCGAGCGTTGCCTGAAGTTCGGTGAGTTTGTCCTTGGCAGCGGCCGCCTTTGTCATCGCATCCTGGAGTTTGCCGGACTGGAACGCGGCCGAGGCATCGTCCCATGTCTGTTTCATGGAAGCAAGGCTGTCCGCCGCTCCATCGGGGAGCTTGTGAGTTCTTCTTGAGGGCGTCGATCTTGGTTTGCACTGCTGCGACCGAGTCCGGGCATGGAAGAACTCATCTCGTTCCACTTTGCGGTCAGTTCGTCTTTCTTGGCGGATGCGGCCGCGGCCAGCGCCTTTATTTTTTCGGGGAGGTCCTTGGCGGCTTCGAGAGCTGAGGTGTAGTCTCCCTTATCGAATGCAGCCTTGGCGGCATCGATAGACGCTTGCACATCCTTGGCTTGATCGGGCACATACTGGATGGCCTGGTCCCCTACAGCGGAATATGCGGTCTGCGCGCCCTGGATCGCAGCTTGCGCCGCCGTCTTCTTGCCGGCATCGCAGGCGGTGAGCGATAAAATTCCCACAAGAATAGTGAATACCAATAATCTGCTTTTCATCTTTGCTCCTATGTTTTTTGTTTGTCGGTTGTTATTGAATGGATAGCGGCCTGGTGAAAGATTCCGCTTTGGTCACAATGTGTGCCGTCGCCATTGTAATTGAAAATACATTCTTCAACGTGCGATTGAGATAACGTGCGACCAGAGTGAGGGACGCCACGCTCCGGCGGCCAATCTTTGAGGTGACGCGGGTGCTTACTTCGAATACATATCTCTAAGCACGGTTTGACGGCTTGTCATCGGGATTGAGCGCCCTTCGATGTAGACCTGTTTGACGTCGGTTTTCACATCGAGAGGATCGCCGTTGGCCATAACTACATTTGCAGTCTTTCCCACATCAAGCGAGCCCAGCCGGTCGGCCACGCCCCAGATTTCGGCGGCATTGATGGTGATCGCCTTGAGCGCTTCGTCGTAAGGCAGACCAAAGGCGGTGGCGAAGCCAGCTTGATCGGGCAAGTTGCGAACGTTATGCGCGGAGTAGGAGGCGAAGACGATTTTCACGCCCCGCCTGTACAGCTGCGCGGGCAGGCTGTAGACCCTGTCGTAGCGCTCATTCTCCTTCGGAGCCTCATAAATGGGGCCGACAATCACCGGCACCTTGAGACTGGCGACATAGTCGAGCACAGGCTGAGAGTAGCTGATGTGATTGAGCACAAATTTGAGTTTGAAATCGTGCGCGAGGCTGACTGCGGTCTCCAGGTCGCTGGGACTTTCGGCGGCGAGGACGACCGTCTTCTTGCCATTGAGATAAGGCAGGAGGGCTTCCAGTTTTAGATCGTGTTTGGGAGCGAGAGGTTCGCCCTTCTTCTCTTTGTTTTTGGCGGAGCCCTGAGCGGTCTGACTTTGAGCCGCGTCGGTTTTCTTGCGTTCGTAGTCGGCCCATTTAGCCTGGTAATCGAGCGCATCCTGAAAAGCCTGCCGCAGCTGGGCAATCAGGCCCATGCGAGTCGAGGGGAATTTTCGTTTATCGAATCCGCCTTTGTTGCGCCGCTGATCTCCTGTGAAGTTAAGGGGCATGGCGATATCGCGAATGAGAATCATTTGCGCGGAAGAAGCGCCGTCGAGTTGAATAAATGAATCCTGGCCGGGAAGCGTGTCGCCGCTCTCGGGAGCTACGATCGCATTCGTGATCCCGTTAAGCCGGGCGACCGGGATCAAAGCCGATTCCGCGTGAAATGCATCGTAGACGTGCATATGCGGCATGATCTCGTCGCTCATCTCGACCAAGTCATTGGTCATGTTTTCCGCAGAAATTTCGGTAAGGCCGAGCTGCGTTTCGGAATCGATGAGACCGGGATAGACCGTCATGCCAGTGGCGTCGACGATCTGCGCGTCGGCCGGAATGCTGACCGAGCTTGCTGCGCCAACGGCCGTGATTATGCCGGACTGCATTACGACGACGCCGTTCTCGATTGTGCCGTGAGTGATCGTGAGGAGCTTGCCGCCTTTGAGGGCGATGGGCTTTTCTTGAGCGGCGGCGAGGGAGGGCAGGGTCAACGTCAAAAGCAAGAGCAGGAACAAAGGCAGCGGGCGAGGGCCCCTTCGACTTCCGCTCAGGGCAGGTCCGCTCCACGTCGATTCGAATGTTGATCGCTGAAGGCTGATGGCCGACGACTTCATTTATCCGCCCTCCTTGTAGTGGGTTGTGCCGAGACCGGGAAGCGCGCGGTCGAAATAGACTTCGCCATCGATCAGCACTTTGCTCGGTACGCCGTAACTGGACAGCGGATAACCATCCCAAATGACAAGATCGGCGTCTTTACCTACGTCGATAGACCCAACACGATCGTCGACGCCGACGATCCAGGCCGCATTAAGCGTGATCATCTTCAGGGCTTCTTCTTCAGTCGCACCGCCGTAGCGGATGATTTTGGCGGCTTCCTGATTGAGGCGGCGCGTGTAATCTTCGGAATCGCTCTTGATGGCGACACGCACGCCCTTGCGCATGGCGATGACCGCATTCCATGGAATCGCGTCCCATGACTCCTGCTTGAAGCCCCACCAGTCCGCCAAAGTCGCAATGGCAATATTATTAGCCGCTAACTGGTCGGCAACTTTGTAGGCTTCCAGAGCGTGATGGAAGGCGCGGAGGTTGTAGCCGAACTCCTTGGCCATGGCGATTTCGGTGAGCATTTCGTCGGAGCGATAGCAGTGGATCTGCACCATGAGTTTGCCGCGGAGAACGTCAGCGAGCGCGTCGAGCTTGAGATCGCGCTTGGGCGGCGTGGCGTCCTTGTCGCCTCGTTTCACCTTTTCGTTGTAGCTGTCCCACTCCTTCATGTAGTCCTGCGCTTCGACGAGCGCCTGGCGCTGAACCGCGAAATTGCCCATGCGGGTGGAGGGGAGCTGGTCGCGGCCACCGTAGACGCGCTTGGGATTTTCTCCGCTGGCAAATTTGATGGAGCCGGGCGCGTTAGGAAAGAGCATTTCGTCGCGCGTGGCGCCGTATTTGTGCTTGATGACGACGGCCTGGCCGCCGATCATGTTGGCCGAACCGTGCAGCAGAAGCGAAGTGGTCACGCCGCCGGCGAGCGCACGATAGATCGCCTTGTCCTGATAATCGAAAGCGTCTTTCATGATCATCTGAGGCGTCACCGGGCTGGTGGCTTCGTTGACGTCGTCATCGAGCGCAATGTGCGAGTGGGAATCGACGATACCGGGCGTAAGGTATTTTCCCTGCGCATCGATTACCGTCGCGCCGGAGGGCGCGTTGACCGTTTCACCGATGGCGGCGATCTTACCGTCCTTGATGTAGACGGAACCGTTCTTGATATTGCCGTGCGTAACGGTCATGACGATGGCGTTCTTGATGACAACGTCATGGGAAGGCCGCTGTTGAGCGAACACAAGCGAGGCGATGGAGGCAGCGAAGATCAGGCTGGCCGCAGATCGAGCGTACATCTGCATGGTGGGGACTCCGAAAAGAAGAATCGGTGGAGCAGTGGGATTGTAGGTGCCTTACTCGGCAGCGGTCAACTTATCGGGTTTGTCTCAGGCGGGTCCTGTTGGCGATTCTGGCTTGCGGGCACTCATAACTCATGGGACGATTGAGGCGTGAAAATCTCTTGCGCTATCTTGATCACGCTGTTGCTTTCGTTCGCCGCGCTGGCCGCCGATTGCCCGAAGAATCAGCCGAAGACTGACGAGGCACTCGTCAAACTGGAGAAAAGTTGGGCCGAGGCGCTCAGCCGAAAGGACGCATCCGCGGTTGCCTGCATGGTTGCCGAGGAATTCGAAGACGCCGACGTGGACGGTTCGCTACACATGCGGGCGGAGATGTTGTCGAAGATTCCCGGTCGAAAGCCGCAGGAGAATCGTCTCAGCGAACTCCGCGCGCATGTGGAGGGCAATATGGGTTTCACGCGCGGGTTGAACACAATTGTGGACGCATCCGGTAAAGTTGTCGCGCGCGTTCGTTTCACCGATGTATTTACTTATCTCGATGGCCGTTGGCAAGCGGTGGCTGGGCAGGAAACGCTTCTCGGCGAGGCGAGCCGCTAGGTGCGCGCCGTCGTCCAACGCGTAAGCCACGCCAAAGTTACCGTCAGTGGCGAGATCACGGGCGAAATCGGGCGTGGATTGCTCGTTCTGCTGGGAGTGGGCGCGGGAGACACGGCCGCCGCAGCCGATTATCTCGCGGAAAAAGTCATTGGCCTGCGCATCTTTGAGGACTCGGCGGGAAGATGAATCTTCCGGCCGGGAAGTTGCGGGCGCGGTGCTCGCTGTATCGCAATTCACGCTGTACGGGGATGTGCGCCGCGGGAAGCGGCCGTCTTTTGATGCGGCGGCTCCGCCGCAGCCCGCGCGAGAACTCTACGAATATTTTGTGGCCAAGATCCGCGCCGCCGGACTGCGCTGCGAAACTGGACGATTCCAGGAAACGATGCAGGTGGAACTGGTGAATGAGGGGCCGGTTACGATTCTGCTCGATTCGGAGAAGGCGTTTTAATCGTCAAGGCCCGGCACCCGTAACAAAAAGGCCGCCAGCTTTCGCCAGCGGCCTGAGAACGTAAAGCGGAGAAGATTAGTCGCGCTCCGGCGGCCTCTTGCCGGATACCGGGATTCTGTCCTCCTGGTCGAGGAACTCGCGCGGTCCGTGGTCGGAGTGCGCGTTTGGAACCGGCAGGTCTCCTTCGGAGGACAGATATTCCTGCTCGGGTACGGCGGCTTCCTGCCCGCTCGTGGTGGTGAAGATGGCTTCGCTGAATATCGATCCGGTTTTTGTGTTGGCGGAGGCAAATATTGGAAATGCCTTGCCATTGGCGAAGCCGACCGATACATAGTCGGCGACCATGGTGCCGGAGAAAGTATTCGGCAGCCAGCTCAAATGCATCGGTCCAGCCAATGTTACCGGGGCGTTCCACTTTGCTCCGCCGGTCGACGATTGGATAAACCCGGCATAAAGCTGGCACGTGGAGGTCGTGCAGTTTCGACGTGGGGTAGTAGTAGTAGGCCAAAGCCAAATGCGCACTCGCACCCTTGGTTCCGGGAGCAATGCCTAAGCCGATAATGAAGTGATCGACTGTGCTGAACGTGCCATCGATGGGAACGCGCTTCACGGCTGCCCACTTTATGCCGGTCGTGGTGGTGCTGTAGATGATGTCGTTTTCGGCGCAGTTAGTACGGTAACGGCAATCCGGCCATGCCACATAGATCTTACCGGCTGCATCCATTGCCGATGCGACCAGTCCGGCGCTGCGCAGGTTGCCTGCCTCGAGGTGGCTCGGGTTCGTGGCCACAGTCACAGCTTTGTTCCAGGTTTTACCTCCGTTGGTGGAGGTGAACGCGACGATGTCGCCGTTGATGCCGTTGATAGGCACAATCACCGTCCCATTCGGCCGAACCAGGGGCACGCCGCCAACGCCCTGATCCTCAGCGGCGGTCGGTGTCTCCTTGTTCCACGTCAGTCCGCCATCGGTCGAAGTGCTCATTTCGATTTGGTCGTTGTTCGACGTGTCATCCCACTCCGAATAGCAATTGCCATAGTATTTGCTGGTAGCGGTGTTGTCGCACGCGATCCAGTTCTTGTCGGGAGATCCTAGATTCGTCACCGGAACCGGAGCGTTCCAGTGAATGCCGTCCGTCGAGCGGCTGACCGCGACCGAGGTATTGGTTTTTCCGATCGGCAGCGTCGAGACCAGCCAGACCTTGTACTTGGCGTTGTAAGCCACGGCCGCGTCGCTTGCCGCCTCGTTCTCACCATTGCCTTCGTAAATAGTGATGCCGGGCAGAAATCCGTTGGTCCAAGTCGTGCCGCCGTCGGTGGAAGTGGCGAATCCGATGTCGGCTCCGCCGCCGCCGTAAATACGTGCCACCTGAAACGCAGTCACGATGGTCGAACCCCACGAAAACGCGCCGGGTTCAACTTCGGTATCGTGCTGGCTGGGACTGTCTGTAAAGGTATCCTGGCTCAACTGGGTGAGCGCCACTTGGGCGGGAGCCGATGCCGTGAATATGAGTCCGGCCACGAGTATGCAAAAGAGCAGGCTACGACCGGTGAATTGCTTTTCGATCTTCATTACGATCAACCTCGGGAACAGGAAATAACTAGCAGTTCGGTGCAGACGCACTACGAGCCAAAGAATCGCTTCGCGGAAACCCTTACCGAAAAAACCGAGGAGGATAGGAGGACCAGACTACTACTCCAAATAGTTCCACCTCAAGCAAGCGAGGGTAGCTACTGGGAATGCAAGTGTCAACGCAAAACGCGCCGAACGGTATTCGTAAGGGCAAACGCCTATTCGTGAGTGCAATTGCGTGGTATTCAACCGCAAGTTCTTGCGCCTCGGCTCGCGACACGGTTAGTTGGAAGCCTGGATCTGCATCGTGTCGGTAATCCAGAGTTGGGCGGGCGCGCCCTTCGTGGTGCGGGTTGCCGTTGCTCGAAAGCTGCCCGAGGAGAGTTCCACATCGTAGACGTAAGGTGGACGCTCGCTCTTCATGGTGAGGTAGTTTCCGGAGGTCAGCTCGTCAAGCGAGGCGTATTTCCCTTCGCTCGCCATGTATCCGCGCTCGGCGTTGGCAATGGAGATGAGATCGTTCTTGACACCGGTGATGTTGGCGACTTCGGCAGGGTCGGAGGAAGCGGCGGTTGGATTGATTGCCTTGACTTGCAGAGAGTAGATGTACATTCCAATCGCCAGAGTGGCGACGGTTCCGACGAAACCAAATGCTCTGCCCATAATGCGCTCCGTAATTATTGCAGCGCGAATGCGGCCGTAGGACAAGGTAACCACAGTGCTGGGACGGACTGTCTTCAGGCAGGATTTACGTGTTTCAAAACATGGCAGTTTGGGATTGCTGTTCGATGTAGCGGCGGCTATCGAACTTCTTGCCGGTGCTTTCCGCAGACATGTAGCGAATCATGCCGAAGATGGGGCGGTCGAACCAGGGGCGGTCGAACTTGCCGACGATGGACCATGCAATGCCGGCGTAGCCATTCGGGTCGCGGCCATCGAGTTCGTATTTGTCGTTGAGGGCGACGGCGATGCGATAGGCTTCGGCGGGCGTGGGCGACCACTCAAGAATTTTCTTTCCCCAATACATGCGGATGTAGTTGTGCATCCAGCCGGTTAAAACCATCTGGCGCTGGGCGGCGTTCCAGAGAGTGTCGTGGGTCTCGGCGTTTTCGAGTTGGCGCTCAGTGTAAAGGTACGGACGCGGGTCATTGGCGTGGGCGGCTAGCGTGCGATGGGCCCAAGGCTCCCCACACTCGAAGTTATCGTAATTCGGATTGTAGGTGACGAGGTTGATGGCTAACTCGCGCCAGGTGATGAGCTGGTCGAGGAAGGCATCTTTATCCGGCTGAGGGGCGTCGGCGGCCTGGACGGCGAGCGCGATGGTGATTGGGCCGATGTGGCCGAAGTGCAGATAGGACGACAGGCGGGCGGTTCCGTCGAGTTCGGGATGGTTGCGCTGCCTGGAGTAGTGGGCAAGCTTCTTGTGCGTGAATTCGCGGAGGAGGCGGAGAGCCTCGGCGGTGCCTCCTTTAAATGTAGCCACGGGCGAGACTGAGCGATTGATGGGCCAGCCTTCGAGGATGTCGAAGTCGGCGGAAAGAGATTGGAGTTTGGGCGGCTTGCGCCATGCGACTCTCGCGTGCAGGTTTTTGGGCTTGATCAGGAAGCGGTCGAGATGGACAGCGAGTCTTTTGCGAAGGTGAAAGGCAGCGTATTGCTCCTTTTCGATGAGGCGCGAAGGGACGACTACGTCGGAGTCGACGGTCCAGAAGGGAACGCGGAGTTTTTTGGTGGCGCTGGCGCGCCAGTGTTCGGGCTCGCGCATGGGATTTTCGTCGCCGACGACGAGAGAAGGTTTCACTTCGTCGCAGAATTTGAGCAGGCTGTGATCGGCATAGCGGCGGAGGACGAATTCGATGTTGCGCTTGGCTAGAGCGGTGGCGATGTCGGAAATGCCCTCGGCCAGAAATTTGTAGGGGCGAAAATTGGCGTTGGGATAGAAAGGGACGGGCGCGAAGTAGGCGACTACCGGCTTGTTAAGTGAGTTCGCGGCTTCGACGGCGGTGTCGAGGGCAGGATTGTCGAGGGCGCGCTGTGACCGCTGCATCCAGTAGACGACGCAAGAGCCATTGGGGTCGGGCGGGCCGGGGCGGCGGATGCGGACGCGCGGCGTGGCAGCGAGGGATTCGAGGGCACTCATGGTGAACTCCTGGAAGTTGCCGTCAGAGATGGCACCTCAGCGGCTAAAGCCAGCGCAGGAAAAGCCGCCTATCGTAGCGGTGAACGGCTGCGCCACCCAAAATCATTTTCGACAAGATCTTGTCGCCACCAATTTTACCGGCAACTGGCAACCGACAGCTGGCAACTGCTTTCTTGTAGGATCGAAGCGTTATGAGTTCTGCGGTTGACGATTCGGGGAGTCTGGGTTCTGGCATCGCTGACCTGACTGCGGCGGAGAGTTCGGTGCCGCTTCCGGTGGAGCATTCCAGCGCGCGACTGTTGGAGTTTGATGCGCTGCGGGAGTTGATAGGCGGCTATGCGGCTTCTCCGCTGGGGAAGCGGCGGATTGCGGAGCTGCGAGCTTCGCGCCATCTGGCGTGGATCGAAAATCAACATGCGCTGACGGCGGAGATTCGCGAGTACAGGCGCGTTGGGGGCCGGTTTGAATTTGGCGGGCTGCCCGAAGTGGAGCGATTGGTTGAAAAGTCGAGCATTGCCGGCGCGGCGCTGGAGACGACCGAGATTCGCGACATCGTGTTGCTGGTTGATCGGGCGGCGGAATGGTGGGCGATCGTGCGGCAGCCTCCGGCCGCGATGCGGGCAGAGTGGATGGCGGTGACTGCGCTTTCGGAAGGCATCGCGGATTTCGCGGATTTTCTGCGGACGTTTCGCAACAAAATTTTGCCGGATGGGACGCTGGACGATCACGCGTCGCCAGAGCTGGCGCGGATTCGGCGTGAGATGGAGAAGCAGAAGCGAACGATTCAGGAGTCGTTGCGCGGGCATTTGCGGCGGCTCGCCGAAGGCGGCACAGTTCAGGATGAGCTGATCACGATTCGCGGCGAGCGGTTTGTGATTCCGGTAAAAGTGGAGCAGAAGCGGCGCGTGCATGGGCGTGGTGCATGGCGGCGTCTCGAGCGGGCAAACTGTGTTTGTGGAGCCACTCGAAACAATCGAACAGAACAACGAACTGGTGCGGCTGATTGATGAGGAGATGGCCGAAGATGCATCGAATTCTGATCCAGATGACCCGGCAGATAGGGGAGAGCGCGGCTCGATTCTGGCTGCGGCTGGAGTGCTCGGCGAGCTGGAATTGCAGTTTGCAAAAGCGCGGTTTGCGGAGGATTACAGGTGCGTGGCGGCGGAATTCTCGGACGGTGCTGGCGCCGTTGGCCGAGATGGGACTAGCCTCGTTTCTACACTGATTTTGCATCGGGCTCGGCATCCCTTGCTGGAGCGAAATCTCAAGCTGAAGAATATTGCGATTGTTCCGGTGACTGTTGAGTTGGAAGGGGAACGGCGGCAACTGGTCATCACTGGTCCGAATACTGGCGGGAAGACTGTTACGCTGAAGACGGTTGGGTTGCTGGCGTTGATGGCGCAGGCTGGAATTCCGGTTCCGGCGGATCGGGCGGTGTTGCCGGTGTTTGACGCGATTCTCGCGGACATTGGCGACTATCAGTCGATCGAGCAGAATCTTTCCACGTTTTCGGCACACGTCACCAATATCGATTTCATTTCGCGGACGGCCACGGCCGATTCGCTGGTGTTGCTGGACGAGCTGGGGTCGGCGACCGATCCGGAAGAGGGCGCGGCTTTGGCGGTGGCGATTGCCGATCACTTTCGCGCGATCGGATGCATGGGCGTGATTTCGACGCATCACACTTCGCTCAAAGTTTATGGCGCGAATACTGCGGGCGTGATCAACGCGGCGGTTGGATTCAACGAGACGACGCTTGAGCCGACTTATGAGTTGAAGACGGGCGTGCCGGGGGCGTCGGCGGGAATCAATATCGCTCGGCGGCTGGGGCTGAATCCGGCGATTGTTGCTTCGGCGCAGGGGCGGCTTGGGATCGCAGACGCAGGATGTGGCGCGGTTTCTGGATCGTTTGCATTCGGATTTGCGGGCGCTGGAAGAAGAACGGGCTCGAATTCGGAGCGCGTGAAGCGGAACTGGAGCGCGAGAAGACACAGCTTGCCGCAGAGGGGCGCAAGGAGCAACAGGCGAAGATTCGCGAAATGGAAAAGAAGTTGGAGACGCTGTTTCGAGATTTCGAGTATCACGCGCGCGAGGCGGTGAATGCGATCCAGGATCGAGCGGCGGCGCACAAGCTGTCAAAAGAGGCGGAGCGGCGGATTGCACGGGCGCGGCGGGAATTTAAGGAACAGTTCGATTCGGCGGTGGTCGCGCATGCGACGGGCGCGGATCGCGGCGATCCGAATGCGCAGCCCTCGCTGGTGAAGCATGTATCGGAAGGCGACACGGTCAAGCTGAAGTCGATGGGCCGCGCGGCGGTGGTGAAAAAAAAGATCGACGAGAACCATTTCGACGTTGAGATCGGGTCGATGAAGATGCGGATTGCGCGCGACGATATTGCCGAGGTGGTGGCGCGGGTGGCGGATTCTCCGGTGGAGGCGGCGCGGGCGCGGGGATAAAAGTGTCGCTGGAATCGGGAAAGCGATGTGAGCGGTGCCCAGCGAGATCAACGTGATTGGGCGGACGGTGGATGAGGCTACGCGCGAGGTGGAACGGTTTGTGGATCGCGCGTTTCTGGCGGGAATGCCGCGCGTGCGGATAGTGCATGGCAGCGGAATGGGGATTCTGCGCAAGGCGCTGCGGGAGTATTTGAAGAAGCATCCGCATGTGGAGACGGTGGCGGAGGCACCGCAGAACGAGGGCGGGGGCGGGGCTACGTTGGTGGAGTTGAAGGTGTAGAGCGGCTATCTCAGGAAGAGTTCAGATTCTCTGCCATTGCAGCTCATCTCCGGCCGATCTCAATCGCCGGAACGTATTCCACATCTTTCCCACAAGCAAGTCGCTTTCTGTTCGCTTCCCCTCCTGGCTCCCAGGCCTCACAATAAGGACGAAGTAGTCTGCGCAGCCCATGACCTCATTCCGACAATTTTAAAGAGACACTTAAGCAGCAGGCGGACATCGTCCGGATTGTGGGGGAGTACGTCAAGCTGCGAAAGGCGGGCGCGCAGAATTTTTCGGGGCTGTGCCCGTTTCACAGCGAGAAGACGCCTTCGTTTTCAGTGCACGCCACGCGGCAGTTTTATCACTGCTTTGGGTGCGGGGCTTCGGGAGACGTCTTCAGCTTTGTGCAGAAGGTCGAGAACATTATCCTTCCCGGAGGCCGTGCGACTGATCGCCCAGAAGCTCGGCGTGCCGATGCCGAAGGTCAGCTTTTCGAGTCCGCAGGAAGCGCGCGATGCCAAGCTGCGAATGACACTGCTCGATGTGCATGAGCGCGCGGCGGAATTTTTTCAGCAATGCTTGCGGCGTCCGGAGGGGGCGCATGCGCGTGAATACTAAAGGGGCGCGGGCTGGATGAGGAGATGATTGCTCGTTTTCGGATTGGCTATGCGCCGGATTCGGGATTTTTTTGCGCGATGCGCTGCGGCGCGAGTTTGATGAAGAGACGCTGCGGGAGAGCGGGTTGTTCTCGTGGAAGGAAGACAGCCGTCAGCTATCAGCGGTTAGCCCTCAGGAAGACAGGTCACGGGCTACGGCTCACCTGGGGAGCGGAACTGAGGCGAACGCTGCTACCGTGGACGGAGGGATCACTCGCTTCGCCCAAGATGACAAAATTGAGGGCAGGGACAGGCGAGAGCCGAGGCCCAAAACCCGAGAGCTCGAAGCCGATTTATTCCAGATTTCGTAATCGCGTGATGTTTCCAATCTCGAATGAACAGGGGAAGGTGATAGCGTTTACGGGGCGTACGCTGTCGACCGATGAGAAGGCGGGGCCAAAGTATCTGAATTCGCCGGAGACGCAGATTTATTCCAAGTCGCGCGTGCTATTTAACCTCGATCAGGCGAAGGAAGCGATTCGCAAGCTGGAGTATTCGATTCTGGTCGAGGGACAAATGGATTGCATCTCCGTTTATGCCGCGGGATATCACAACGTGATCGCTCCTCGGGGACAGCGTTTACGGAATTGCAGGCGCGGCTGCTGGGGAGGTTTTCGAAAAAAATCATCGTCAACTTTGACCCTGATACGGCAGGAGCGCGGGCTACAGAGCGACCCTCGGACTGCTGGTGGAAGAAGAATTCAACATTCGCGTGCTGACGCTTGAAACGGGATTTGATCCGGATTTATTTATTCGGCGCAAGGGGAAAGACGAATACGGCGCGGCGCTGAAGGATTCGCAAAAATATTTCGATTATTTGATCGACCGTGCGCGGGCGCAGTTTGGGGCGCGGAGCGCGGAGACAAGGTGAAGGCGGTGAATTATCTTCTGCCGCATATTCAGCGCGTGCCCAGCCGGATTGCCCGCGATGAGCTGGCGATGGAGATTTCGCAGAAACTGGGGATCGATTCGGCGGTGCTGCGGCAGGAACTGAAACATGCCGCGACTTCGCGCGTCGGCGGCGGCGGTGAAGGCTCCGGCGGAGACGCAGATGACATCGGCAGAACGCGTGCTGATTCGTGCGCTGGCTTCGGCGCGGGAGATGCAGGCGGGCGAAGTCGCGAAGTTCCGCGCGCGATGGCGCGGAGGAGGAGTTCGATCCCGCGCGGCAGGCGCAGATTTGCGTTACGGCGGAGCTGTTGCATGAGGGGCTGGCGGCGGAGTCGCTGATGGGGGCGCTGATGGAGAGCCGAGGAATGCGGCGGCGATCCGCTGGACCTGGCACGCGGCGAAGAGGACCGGCGACTGCTAGTGTCCATCTTGATGCATGATGAGGAGGAATTGACTCCCGACACGGTGGAAGGCGCGGTTCGAGCGTTGCGAAAAATCAAGCTACGCCGACAACAAGACGATGTGCAACGGCGTTTGCTAGCCACAGGTCTTTCGATGGAAGAGAAACAGGTGTTGTTGCAGGAGAGAGTGCGATTGAAGCGGGCGCTGATGGATCCGGGGCTAGACGATACTGCGGGGAGGGCGAGCTGAGGATGAGTTCATTTCGAAGCGTTCGGTTGTGGCTTTTCATTTGGTCCGCTGCGTTGCTGTTGCTGGTGCCCGGACAAGCCCTGGGACGGGATCGATCGAAAGAACGGCTTCAACCCCCAGGCCCGATTCATCTGGATCGCGATGGGCGCGCCTGGGCAGAGAAGACGCTGCGCCGGATGTCGCCGGAAGAAAAAGTCGGACAGTTGTTCATGATCTGGGTAAAAGTGCAGTTCATGAATGAGGCCGACCCGGCGTGGCTTCAGCTTCGCGAAAACGTGCGGAAGTATCACATTGGATCGTTGGCTATGACCGTGCCGGTTGAGGGGGGCGTGCTTCTCAAGAACCAGCCATTTGAGGCGGCGGATCTGCTGAACCGGCTCCAGGAGTCCTCAAAACTGCCACTGATTTTTGCCGCCGATTTTGAGCGCGGCATTTCAATACGGCTAAACGGCGCAAGCGTTTTTCCTCACGCCATGGCGTTCGGCGCAACCGGTAAGCCGGAGAATGCCGAGGAACTTGGCCGCATTACCGCCCTTGAAGCGCGCGCCATTGGCGTTCAGTGGAATTTGTTTCCAGACGCGGACGTAAATTCCAATCCGGCGAATCCGATTATCAATACCCGCTCCTTTGGCGAAGATCCGCAGCAGGTCGGGGACTATGTGGCAGCCTATATAAAAGGCGCGCATGAAGGCGCGATGCTCACAACGGCGAAGCACTTTCCTGGTCATGGCGACACCGCCCAAGACTCGCACTTAGGCGTCGCGCAGGTGACCGGAGACCGCGCCCGGTTGGCGGCCGTGGAGTTGCCTCCGTTCAAGCGTGCGATTGAGGCTGGTGTGGACGCGGTGATGGTGGCGCACGTTACGGTACCGGCGCTCGATCCGGCGCCGAGTCGCGTGGCGACCACTTCGAGCGGCGATGGTTGACGGGTTACTGAAAGAAGAGCTGGGGTTCAAGGGGATCGTGGTGACCGATGCACTCGATATGGGCGGCCTAACGAGTCTTTATGTGAATGACGTGGGGCGCGCGGCGGTTGAGGCATTTAAGGCCGGCAACGATGCGCTCATTATTCCGGCCGACCTCGACAAAAGCTATCGAGCGGTACTCGACGCGGTGCACAGTGGCGAGATAAGTGGCCCCCGGTTGGATGAGTCGGTGCTCAAAATCTTGGAGCTGAAGGCGTCGTTGGGGCTGCATAGGGGGCGGCTGGTAGATCTGAGCCGGGTAACAACCGAAATCGGCAAACCGGAGAACATGGCGACAGGGCAGCGCATCGCGGAAGAAGCCATTACGCTGGTGCGGGACAATGGGCAAGTATTGCCGCTCAAAGCGACCGTGCCGGCAATTTCTTCGGGAACTATGCCGAAGCCTCTTCCGTATCTGACAAGGATAGAGCCGAAGAACCGCCTTGTGGTGGTTGTTTTTTCGGAAGATCTGCGCGGCGAATCGGGACGGATGTTGGAGCGGCAGATTCTGGCGCGCGTGCCGGATGCGAGGATTATTGATGTGGACCCACGCTCGGCTGAGGGCATGAATCGGCAGGTTGTCGAAGCAGTGGACGCGGCCGAGCATGTGGTAACAGCGCTGTATATGATTCCGACGGCCGGGAAATCGGTTCGTACCGCCGAAGGGCTGAAGAACTCGCTCGCGATGGACGATGCTGCGGGAACCTTGCTTAATACGATTCTCGATCATGCAGCCGGCCGCACCGTGGTTCTTGCGATGGGGAATCCGTACGTGATCGCCAATTTTCCGGCGATCCAGAATTATCTGTGCGCTTTTTCGAATATGACAGTTTCAGAAGCCGCGGTTGTAAAAGCATTGTTTGGCGAAATTCCAATTCGGGGTCATTTGCCAGTCACGATTCCAGGCATAGCCGCGCGAGGTGAGGGTTTGGAGCGGCCCGCGCGGATAGCTTCAGGAGGATTTGGTCATGTTCAACAACAAGATGTCCGATAGCAAGAGCTGCAAAGAGAGAACATTCAGCGGCGGCACGGCCCGTGTCCGTAGTGTCATCAGCGGATTGGCTTTGGGAGCGGTGATTGTGGCCATGTATGCACTGTCGGCCTGTAGCATCAATGTAGACAAGAACGACGATAAGGCAGGCGCGAAGAAAGTGGATATTCAATCGCCGCTGGGCGATTTGCACGTGAGCGAACGGGCGGATATCCGCGACTCGGGATTGAGCGTATATCCGGGCGCGACACCGGCTCCGAAAGACAACAGCGACGACGAGAAAAGCGCCAATGTGAACCTGTCGCTGCCGGGTTTCCAGCTGAAGGTGGTGGCGGCCGAGTTTCTCTCCGACGATGCTCCCGCCAAAATCACTTCATACTACGACAAGGAACTGCAGAGGTTTGGCAAACCAATCCAATGCCACGGAGCTTACGACACAGGCGGCCACGTCGATAGCCACGGCAAAGACGACCTGTTAAAGCCTGTGACTTGCGACAAGACGGATAGTGGAGACGGCTTGGAACTGAAAGTTGGCACCGAAGGCGATCAGCATATCGTCGCGGTCAAGCCAAATAGCAAGGGAACGAAGTTTGCCCTAGTTTACGTACGCGTGCATACGGGGAAAGAGGGCACGATCTGACGCGGAATCATAGCGTTCTCGCTTTCTCGGTCCTCGGCGGGATGAAACAGCCGATCCGGTGCCAATCGAGAGCGGACGCGAGCGGCGCATCGGTCCTCGCTTAGAGCGAGCCGCGGCCGTCGGCGGGCTTTTGGTGCGGGTTGCCCTGCAATCTGTTCTGCGTTAGTTTCACAACAGTGGAACATTCCTGCGAAAAGTGTGGCGCCGCAGTCGAGGACGGGCGGCCATTCTGTCCCCAGTGCCATGCGCCGCAAATTCACGTCACAGTTGCGCCAGCCGCTGAAATCGCGGGTGGAGACGGCCACGACGAACCGTTGACGCCCCTTGCGCAGGCAGCGACTTTTGGCCGTCCCCTTACCGAGCAGGAGCGAGTGTTCGATCGGCGTGCGGCAGGACGAGCTGCCTTAAAGGCTGGCCTGCTGGGTGTGTTCGTGGGGATGATCCCGTTCCTTGGCATTTTGCTTACGGGGTCGCTGGCGGTGTATTTTTATCGCCGCGAGAAGAGGATTGTGGCAGCGCCTGTTGCCGCAACGTGCCTGGGCGGCGCAGCGGGCGCGGTGGTCTCAGGCATCAACGCTCTGTTTACAGCGGCGGTGATTGTTCTGCACGCTCAGCAGAAGTGCATCGACGGCCTCGTGGAGGTCTCGGAGAGGTTTGGAATCAACACGGCGACCCCTCAATTTCAAGCGGCTATCCGCGAATTATTCACTCCGTCGGGATTGATATCGTCGTTCGTGATCACCCTGGTCTTTGCCTCGGTGGGTGGCGCGCTGGCCGCGTTTTTGTTGCGGCATTCTCCACGAGCTTAAGGAAACGCCCTTCAAGGTGCGAAGGAATATCGCTCCGAGACCAACGCCTTGCTCTCGGGTTTCTGCGCGCGTATGATGCAGCATTCACGGCTTCGCCGTATGAGTGCGTGGTGCGCGACCCGGAAGATCGGGCAGGATAGAAACTTCGCGACGCGGGCAATGCGGCGCAATTTCTGCTGAATGGAAAAGCAATAGCGACTATGGAAGCGGCTCGCGGTTCCCTGCTCGGCATTGAACATCTGGAAGCTGCCGAGATCATGAGAATTTTGAAGTTTGCCCGCCGGATGAATCCGGATCGGCCACGCCCTCTGCTCAAGGGGAAGCGCATCGTGCTCCTCTTCTACGAGGCTTCGACCCGCACGCGCAGCTCGTTTGAGATCGCCGCCAAGACGCTGGGCGGGCATACTGTTCTCATTCAGGCGTTGGGTTCGAGCATCGAGAAAGGCGAATCCCTGCTCGATACGGGGTATACGCTTCGTGCGGTGGGCGCCGATGCGATTGTTATCCGGCATCCGAACGCTGGAGCACCGCAGATCATGGCCGAGCATCTTGATGTGCCCGTAATCAATGCGGGAGACGGGTTGCACGAACATCCGTCGCAGGCGTTGCTCGACGCCTACACGATTCTGCGAAACAAAAAGAGCTTTCGAGGTTTGCAGGTCGCCATCATTGGCGATATTTTTCATAGCCGCGTGGCGCGCTCCGCGTCCCACTTGCTGTCGAAGTTTGGCGTGAAGATCGTTTTGTGCGGGCCTCCCGAGCTAGTGCCCGATATTGCCGCGACGCTGGCTCCCGGAGTGCGCGTGACCCGCCATATCGAAGACGCGCTGCGCGGAACCGATGTCGTTATGCTGCTGCGCGTGCAGAAGGAACGGCTCGCGGGGCTGAAGATCGATTTGGCGGAATACATTGCGCGCTACCAGATGACTCCGGCGCGGTTGAAGGCGGCGAAGAAGGACGCGATCGTCATGCACCCCGGGCCAATTATTCGCGGACTGGAACTGACGAGCGAAGTGGCGGATGGGCCGCGGACGCGCATTCTGGAAGAGGTGAGCAACGGAGTGACGACGCGGATGGCGATCCTGGCGCGGGCTTTGGGCAAGATGCGATGAAGACGTTTTTATCCCGCGGATATCGCATCAATAAAGATGTCGTTTTCAATCTTAGGATTGTCATCCCGAGGAAGCGAGGGATCTGCATTCTGGCGCGGCGAAGAGTCACACTCCGCGAACGAAGAAGTTTTTGATTGGACGGGGAAGTTGAAGGACGAATCTTTGAAGACCCAAGACAAAGCGACTCTGTTGATCCACGGCGGGCATTTGATTGACCCAGCAGCGCGCATCGATGCACCCATGGACATTCTTTTGAAAGATGGGCGCGTGGCCGAAGTTGCGGCTCCGCGAAAGATCAAAGGCGCTGACCGTAAATTCGACGCGCGCGGATTGGTGGTCGCTCCCGGGTTCATCGACCTGCACGTCCATCTCCGCGAACCGGGGCAACAGCACAAAGAGACGATTGCGACCGGTACGGCGGCGGCGGCGGCAGGAGGATTCACTTCGGTTTGCACGATGCCAAACACCGCGCCGGTGGTCGATTCCGCCGAGTGGGTGAAATGGCTTCAGCAGCCTGACCGCGGAGCCGTGGTCAATGTCTTTCCCATTGCGGCGGCCACGCGCGCCAGCAAAGGCGCAGTGCTAACCGAATTCAGCGCGCTGCAGAGCGCGGGGGCTATTGCCGTTACCGACGATGGCAAGCCGATTCTCGACGACCAGGTCATGCGCGAGGCCTTGATGCTCGGCGGTGAATTGAACTTCCCTGTTGTGCAACATGCCGAAGATACGCGAATGACGGAGCACTGCTCCATGCACGCGGGGGCGCGTTCATTCCGCCTCGGATTGCGCGGCATGACATCGGCCGCCGAGGCGTCCATCATTGAACGGGATGTTCAACTCGCGTTGCAGATTCCCAACGCGCGGCTGCATGTTGCGCACGTTTCGTCGGCCGATGCGTTGAAGCCACTGCGCCGCGGCAAGCGTGCCAAATCGCGTATTACATTTGAAGTGACGCCGCACCACTTCACGCTCACCGACGAGGACATGCGCGACTACGACAGTAATTACAAGATGAATCCGCCGCTGCGTTCGCCCGCCGACCGCGAAGCCATTCTGGTCGCCTTGGCTGATGGCACGGTGGATGCGATCGCCACAGATCACGCGCCCCACGCTGCACATGAAAAGGAAATGGAATTCGAGCGCGCGGCTTTCGGCATCACGGGACTGGAAACGGCGTTGGCGCTGGCGATCACGCAGCTCCACGTTGCGAAGCGAATCCCTCTGAAACGGATTGTCGAGCTGTTCACCGCCGGTCCCGTGCGCTGCTTCGATCTGCGCGGGAGAGGATCGTTGGCCCGCGGTTCATTCGCCGACATGACAATTTTCGATCCGAAAAAGAAGTGGACGTTCAGCGCCGCCAAATCGCTTTCGAAGTCGAGGAACACACCGTTCGATGGCTGGCAACTGACCGGGAAGGTGGTTGCGACGATTGTGGGCGGGAATATCGTTTATAACGCCTGATCGCAGCCTGACCTATGGCTGATCGGGCCAGGACAATTTACGTTTGCCTCGGCTACAATCCCGCTATGCTACGCATCGTCACCCTTTTCGTTCTCTTGCCGCTTCTGGCTGCCCAAACGATGAAAGAAGTGGAAATTACCTCCGAGCCTTCGCATCATCTGGCGCTTGAAAACAGCTACGTGCGCGTATTCAAGGTGGAAGTCGCACCTCACGCAGCGACGCTGCTGCACCGGCACCGCCACGACTATGTATTCGTCTCGCTGGGCGCTAGCCACATCTCGAACGAAGTCGAGGGTAAACCGGCGGCTGAGGTAACGCTCTCCGACGGAGAGGCGCGCTTTACAGAGGGAAACTTTGCCCATGTAGCACGTAATCTCGCGGACCAGCCCTTCCGCAACGTGGCGATCGAACTGTGCCAGGATGAGAAGCTTCGGCAGACGCGCTCGCGATGGCCGATGGAAGGCGGCGACAAAACTTTCCCCGGCGGCCATAGCAAGGTTATTTTCGTGCGAGATGGCGTGCGCGTTTCCGATGTCCAGCTTGATTCTGGGACTAAGGTTCCCAGCCATCGTCATGACGGCCCGCATCTGATGGTTGCGGTCAGCGATCTCGATTTGCGAAGCGACGTCGAGGGCAAGGGACTGGCGTCGTGGAAGCTCAAGCCCGGCGATGTGATGTGGCTGCCGGAAGGCTATACGCATTCGCTAACTAACGTGGGAGCGCAGGCCGCCCGGTTTGTGACGGTGGAATTTTAGAGGCGAGTTCTCAGTTCCCGGTTCTCAACGTGACCCTCGTTCTGGAATGTGCTTCTCGAAGTCATTGCGAGGCTGAACTCTTCTCATCCGGTTTATAGCCGCCACACGCGACGACCGGCAACCGCGGATACTTCGCAAAATTCGCATCTTCAAACGACAGCTGGCATAACAGAAAGACCGAGCCATGATCGGATTCCATCCGGCGCGCGTGCTGGCATTCCTCACAAAGGCCGCGGTTAGGGAGATTCTGAGCGAGGCGATCCAGGCCGGCCATATTCGGTAGTGTATCCCGCGCCGTGTCCATCTTCTGCGCATGGCCGAATCGGCCGCCACTTGCCATTAGTGTCGGTGCAAAGTGGACAACCTCCCGGTTACAATCAGTGCGGGTAAATTGTCATGAAAAATACCGAGATGTCCCGTCCGCTCTTCGAAGTCGATCCGCAGATTGCAACCGCTATTGAGAACGAAGTCCGGCGCCAGCATGAAGGATTGGAGTTGATCGCCTCGGAGAATTTTGTGAGCGAAGCCGTGCTCGAGGCCGCCGGCTCGGTGTTCACGAACAAATACGCCGAAGGCTATCCCGGCAAGCGCTACTACGGCGGCTGCGAATTCACCGACGTGGTCGAGGATCTTGCGCGCGAGCGAGCGAAGAAATTGTTTGGCGCCGAACATGCGAACGTCCAACCCCACTCGGGATCGCAGGCGAATCAGGCGGCGTATGCGGCAGTGATACAGCCGGGAGACACGATTCTCGGCCTGAATCTCGCGCACGGAGGACATCTTACCCATGGGCATCACCTTAATTTTTCGGGCAAGACGTACAAGATTGTTCCCTATGGCGTCACGAAAGAAAAGGAAACAATCGACTATGACGAGTTGGAAAAGCTTGCGGAGAACGAACGGCCGAAGCTGATTATTGGCGGAGGCAGCGCCTATCCGAGGATTATTGACTTTGCGCGCATGCGGCAGATTGCGGATAAGGTCGGCGCTTTGTATTTGGTGGATATGGCACACTTCGCAGGATTGGTCGCGGGAGGCGCGCATCCTTCGCCGGTGCCGCATGCGCACATTGTGACCTCGACTACCCATAAAACGCTGCGCGGGCCGCGCTCCGGGATGATTTTGAGCAAGCAGGAATTCGCTGCGCCGATTGACAAGACTGTTTTCCCGGGCATGCAAGGTGGTCCGCTGGTTCACATCATGGCGGCAAAGGCTGTTTGCTTCCTGGAAGCTTTGCAACCCAGTTTCAAGGAATATGCGCGGCAGGTCGTGGCCAATGCCAAGGTGCTGGCGGAGACGCTGGCAGCCGAGGGTTTCCGCATCATTTCTGGCGGCACGGATACGCACCTCATGCTGGTCGACGTATTCGCCAAGGGTATGGTCGGGAGCGAGGCCGAAAAGGCGTTGGGCGAGGCGGCGATCACGGTCAATAAGAACGCGATCCCGTTCGATACGAATCCGCCGATGAAGCCGAGCGGTATTCGCATCGGCACGCCGGCCGTGACGACGCGCGGCATGAAAGAAGAAGAGATGCGCCAGATCGGGCGCTGGATCACTGAGGCGCTCAACAACCGGACGGACAGCGTGGTGCTCGCCAAAATCCGCAAGCAGGTGCTGGGGCTGGCGGAACAGTTCCCGCTCTATGCGGAGCGCCGGGCGCAAGCGGAAGTGAGAGCCTGACTTTTCGCAGATTGCTGTCCGCAATTCAAGCATGCGTTCATTCCGAGATTCGCATGGCTGAGTTGCGGCCCGACGTGCTGCATTGCATTGGCGACACGTCGTTGTTGAGCAATGGGCCCCAGCACCTCGATTGTCACCGTCATGTGCGATACCGGAATGAAATATCTGAAGACCTATGGAATAGCTCTAAGTGGAATTGCCCACTGAAATCCTTTCTTTCGTGAATCTCCTGTGCTCGCCTGCGTCCTCTGTGTTTAAATTCACTCTGTGAAAGTGGCCATCGACATCCGTCGCATGACGGAATTTGGTATCGGCACGTATATCCGCAACGTCGTTCGGACACTGGCGCGCCTGGATCTGGAGAGCAATTACTTTCTGATCGGCCCGCCGGAGAAGATGACCGATTTCGGTTCCCTTCCGGCGAACTTTCACATGGTTGCTCTGTCGGCGCCCGACAACACCCTTAAAGGCCATATCGAGTTTCGCGCCGCCGTACACCGCCTCGCCTGCGATGTAGTTCACATCCCTCACCTGTTCTGGATCCCGCGCGGTCTCAATTGCAAATATGTGATGACGGTGCACGATCTGCTCGAGCATATGTATGGTTCGAGCAAAGCCTCGCTGCTCCGCCGCAGCTTGCATTTCTATCTCACCCGCAGCGTGCTGCGCGGCGCGGCGCGGGTCATGGCCGTCTCGCAATTCACGAAAGGTGAGATTCACAAGCTGCTTGCAATTCCCGACGATCGAATTGAGGTGGTTTACAACGCGATCGATGAGCGCTTACTGCACGGTCACGCTGGCGATGCCGATCGCGCAATCATCGCCCAGCGTTACCAGGTGAATTATCCGTTCATCCTTTATGCGGGCTCGATTCGTCCCCACAAGAACGTGGTGCGCATCATCGAGGCGTTTTCGTCGTTGAAAACCGAACTGGCAAAGGAGGGGAGGTTCCAGGACCTCAAACTAATCATCATCGGCGACGATCTTTCGAGCCATCCGCGTTTGCGGCGCACAGTGGTGCGCAGCGGCGTGCAACATGACGTGCGTTTTCTAGGCTTCGTGCCGATTGACGTGCTGCGAATTTTTTACGATGTCGCGAAGGTATTTGTGTTTCCATCGCTCTACGAAGGCTTTGGACTGCCCCCGCTCGAGGCGATGGCACATGGAACTCCGGTCGTCACGTCGAATACCTCAAGCCTTCCGGAGGTTGTGGGCAACGCCGCGCTTATGGTGAATCCGGAAAACGTTTTTGAGATTCGCCGGGCCTTGCAGCAAGCGCTGCTCGATACCGAAGTGCGCGCGCGCATGAAGCAGCGCGGCTATGAACAGGCGCAGCGATTCTCGTGGACGGCGTCGGTGTCGCGAATCCTGGAGATCTACCGCGAAGTGGCTGGCCAACGCGGCATTTCGCGCGGAGCAGCGGCGGATTGAACGCCTAACAACGGCTTGGAAACTGTTCTGCCCCGTATAATAAATATTTTCCTGATGACTCACGCTACAGCGTCCGATCCCCAGCAGTCCGCCCACCATTCACTTCAGCGGTCCAACCAGTTTTTTTCGAACTGGCGTATTGCGTTGGCATGTCTGGTCGGGCTTTGGTTGGTCATCTACACGGTCGGTTTGTCGCGGCCCGCTCTGTTGGACGATGCGGACACAGTTCATGCCGAAGCGGCCCGCGAAATGTTGCAGCGCCACGATTGGGTCACGCTCTATGTGAACGGGGAGCGTTATCTGGAAAAAGCTCCGCTGATGTACTGGAGCGTGGCGGCGAGCTACAAGCTGTTTGGCATCAGCGAGTGGAGCACGCGATTTCCGCTGATGCTGGGCGTGCTGGCCATGATTCTGGCGACATATGGGTTGGGTCGGTGGACGTTTGGCGGCGAGGGCGGCTTCGACTCGGGTTTGGTGCTTGCGACGGCGCTTGGGCCTTTTTTGTTCACGCGATTTTTGATCCCCGATGTGCTGGTGGGATTGTGGCTGACGCTGACGTTCTGGTTTTTTCTGATATCGCTCGAACAGACAAAGCCTTCACGGGCGGTTTGCTGGGGACTGGCTACGGTTTGCGCGCTCAATGTGCTTACAAAGGGCCTTATTGGGCTGGTGTTTCCGGCCGGAGCGATCGGCCTCTATCTGCTATTGACCGGGGATTTATGGCATTTGCTTAAAATGCG
Source organism: uncultured Acidobacteriaceae bacterium (assembly GCA_963804075.1). GTDB lineage: Bacteria > Acidobacteriota > Terriglobia > Terriglobales > Acidobacteriaceae > Acidiflorens. The sequence goes on from CAWDPB010000063.1 coordinate 29,994, forward strand.
GCTGCTTTCAAGCACGCTGGTATTTCTTGCGATCGCAGCGCCGTGGCACGTGATGGCGGGACTGCGCAATCCTCCGCAGGGAAACGTGCGCGGATTTTTCTGGTTCTACTTCATCAACGAACATGTCAGGCGCTTCCTGGGCACGCGCATGCCACGTGATTACGACACGGTTCCGCTGCTGCTGTTTTGGGTGCTGCTGATTTTGTGGCTCATTCCGTGGACTATTTGTTTGCCGCAAGCTCTGCGGGAGGTGCCGCGGCGATGGAGCGAGTTCCGCGCGCAAATGACGCGGAGGCAGAAGGCCTATCTGCTGTTTTTTTTGTGGAGCATTGTGATCGTGGGCTTTTTCAGCTTCTCAACGCGGCAGGAGTACTACACAATCCCCGCGATTCCCGGCATGGCGTTGCTGGTGGGCGGATGGCTCGCGCGGGAGCGAGAATCGGCTGCGGGTAGCGTTGAACGGCGCATGGGTCGAATTTCCTCGGCCGTATTTTTGGCGTTAGGCGTCGTGATCGCTATCGTTGGATTTGCCCTGCTTTGGTTCTCGAAGGCTCCGCCGCCAGGGACGGGTCTTTCGGATTTGTTGCGGAAGAATCCTCAGGATTACGCGCTATCGTTCGGACATTTTCTGGATCTGACGCCGCAGGCCATGGGAGCATTCCGCCTGCCGCTGTTCGGATTTTCACTGGCGTTTCTGATTGGGTCGTTCGCGAACTGGCTGCTGCGCCGCAAAGCCCGCGCCGGAGCGGCTAACGCAGCGGTGGCGCTCATGATGGTGGTTGTCTTGGCCTGCGTGCGCATCGCCTTTGGAATTTTCTCCCCGATCATCTCGTCGAAGGATTTGGCAATGGCGATTCGCGAGCAATACAGGCCGGGAGATCAGGTGGTGGCAACGGGGCTGTACGAAAACGCTTCCACACTGAATTATTATGGCGGCTTTCGTCTGCATAGCTTGCATACTCCGGGTGGGAACATGTGGTATGGTGCGCAGTTCCCAGATGCGCCGCCTGTGTGGGAAACTCAGGCGTCGTTTGCCGAAATGTGGAATGGGCCGGGGCGCGTGTTTCTTTGGACGGATCAGGAAGAGCCCGTGGCGCTGAATGGACTGACAAGTTACGTCATCGCGCGGCGGGGGGGGAAGACGATCTATTCGAACCAGGCGAATGCGACGCGATGAAAACCAAGAGCATTCACCACGGGGTACACCGGGTCGCACGGGGGAAATCTGCGCGCTATCGTTTGGAAATGCTTCGCCCCGCTCTGAATAAGCGGCCGTCTTTCAGATCGAAATCCTCTCCACGCCAATGGATGCGATTGCCGATAAGGCCTGCCGCCCAAATAAGCGGCGCGATCAGATCACGCAGCGGGAGCAGCACGAGGTCTCGCCCAACCTGGCGACCACGCAGCACAGCCGAAGCGGTTCCGACTCCTACCAGCAGTCGCGCGGTAAGCGCGGCAGCAAAAAGAACCCAAGCCCACGTCGCTCCGCTCGATGCGATGAGCGCCGCTAGCGCCCAGGGCAAGCCGAAGGTGAATAGCAAACCGGCATAGCCCCAACGGCGGGCGGCGCGAATGGTCCTCGACCAGCGGAGCTGATGCCGCCAGAATTCGCCTAACGTGTAAGCTGGGAGATATGTCGCGACGATTGCGGCGCTGAGTTCAACGCGCTTGCCCGTGGCGGAGATGCGGTGCCCAAGTTCATAGTCATCGGCGAGGTAGTCGACCATCGATTCAAAGCCACCGATTGAGGCGAGATCCTGTCGGCGAAAAACCAGCGTCGATCCCAGCCCGAAATGTAGACCGCCTTCCAGCAACCTCGCACTCAATACACCGGGTACAAAATCAGTGCCGATTCCCAAAGCCTCAAACCGCGAACCGAGTGTCTTTGCGGCGATGCCGCGGTACAGGCACGTGACGAGGCCGACCTGTGCGTCGTTCAGTGGCGCGGTCACTTGGCGGAGATAATCCGGCGCAACCCGAATGTCGCTATCGTTCACCAGCAGAATCTCATGCCGCGCTTCGGGTACCATCTGCGAGAGGTTGCTGACTTTAACGTTCGTCCCAAGAATGCGCTTGCACACAATCAGCTTGATCTGGCAAGCGGGATATGCCACCTGCAGCTTGCGGACGGCTTCGCATGCCGGATCGGACGGATTGCTCACTCCGAAAATGAGTTCGAACTCGGGATACTGTTGTTCGGCATGACGGCAAAAACTCTCCCAGATTTCGGGATCGATCCCTTTCAGCGGCTTGAGAATGGAAACCGGCGGAGGGTTGCGCTCGTTGGACGCGCTGTGTGCACTCGCCCTTCGCGCGTGGCTGAGAAAACTTAGCAGTCCTGCAAACGAAAGTGCGTAGAAGCACAGGCAGCTTAAGGTGCCAGCCACGGTCACGGCTTCCAGCAGGATTCTCAGCGAGAGATGCATGAGGTGTGTTTGCTACTCGTAGCGCAGCGATTCGATGGGGTCGAGATTCGCGGCTTTCCATGCGGGATAAATTCCGAATAACAAGCCTTCCGCTGCGGCGGAAAGAAAGCCAAAAGCTGCCCAGAAAAACGACATGCTCGCTGGAAGGGAATCCCAAACCGCGCGAATCGCATAGGTAATGATGGCGCCCAGCAGCACTCCCAGAACTCCTCCGATCGCCGTGAGTGTAATCGCTTCTAGCGTGAATTGCAGCAGCACGTCGCTCTTGCGCGCGCCGATCGCCTTCCGCACTCCAATTTCCCGCGTCCGCTCCGTGACCGAGACCAGCATGATGTTCATCACGCCTACGCCGCCGACGATCAAAGCCACGCTTGAAACGGCGAACATAAAAATGAAAATGGCTCCGCTGATCTGACCCCAAACGTCGGAGAGCGAGTCCTGTGTGAAGACGGAAAAATTATCGGGCTTATCCGAAGGAACACGCCGGCGGCGGCGCAGCAATTCACGCATTTCGTCGACAGCCTTGGGCATGTCGGCGTGCGAAGTCGCTTTTACGCTGATGAAATGTTGTTTGAGTTCGGGGTGCAGTTTGCGGAGCGTGGCCAGTGGAAAATAGACTTTGTTGTCGTCGGGGTTCTTGCCGCCGCCAAACGCGCTTTTTACTTTATTGATTTCCCCGATCACCTCGAACAGCTCGCCCTCGATGTTGATCTCCTTGCCGACGGGATCGGAGTTGCCAAACAGTTGCTCGGCGGTATCCGCGCCCAGCACAATTACTGGCGCATGCCTCTCGTCGTCGATCTCGCTGAACCAGCGGCCAGACTTCAGGTCCAAGTCGAAGACGTCTTTGGCGGAGGCGTTGTCGCCTTCAAGAATCGTCTGCTTAGCTTTGTGCTCGCCATACTTAACCACATAAGTGCCGCTTCCAAACTGCGGCTCAACATAGCGCACTCCGGCGGTGACAGCCTTGACGTGCGGCAAATCCTTCATCGCCTCGGCGTCTTCGAATGTCAGCTCCTTGCGAGTGCGAAGCTCTTCCGTGGGTCGTCCGAAGGTGATGGGCATGTGAAACGCAAAAATGATATTCGACCCCATGCTGCTGATCATGCCGCTGACGTTGTCGTTAAGTCCACGCACGATCAACGAGATCCCGATAACGACGGCGACTCCGATGACGATGCCGAGCACAGTCAGGCCGGAGCGCAGCTTGTTGCTGCGGATGGTGTCCAGCGCCATCGTGATGATTTCGCCGAATTCGCTTCTGCCCATCATGATTTAGAACTCTTTCACCGCCGAGACGCAGAGTACGCCGAGAAAACCTACTTCTTAATTTCTTAGGTCTCAAACCGCAGCGCGGCAATTGGATCTAGCATCGCGGCTCGCCTCGCGGGATAGACGCCGAAGAACACTCCAACGCTCGCCGCA
>CAWDPB010000064.1:0-8095 GCA_963804075.1 uncultured Acidobacteriaceae bacterium
CGGGCGATGAAACGCTGCAGGACTGGCAGTACACTTTTTTTGACCAGGCAAGCGAGTTTGTCTCTGTGACCCGTTACATCCTTCAGGTGCGAGATCTGCTCTCGCCGTCCACGAAAGTCATGGTCAACGAAGCGGGCACGATCCTTAATAACGACTTTACTCAGGTTGAACCCGGTCACATAGAAAAGCCCATTCCGCTCGAGTACTGGAATCTCAGCGGAGCTCTATACGGCTATCTTTATAGCAATTTCGCAAGAGTGGGGGTTGACGTCCTGGGCGAATCGCAGCTGGTCGGGTATCCCTCGCAGTATCCAAGTGTCACCCTGATCAACTGGACGAACGGCAAGCCGAATGCGCGCTTCACGGTTCTCGAACTGATCAAGAATAACTTCGGCCCGGGAGACGAACTCCCTTCCACCGAAGTAAAAAGCCATGGCTCGTTTGCGGAGGCCGACGCCATCGAGGCGCAGGCTTTTGTACGAGACGGCCACCGGAAGTTACTGCTTATAAACAAGAGAAACCGTGACGTTGCAGTCGAACTTCCGAAAGAGTGCCTGGGGGCCGCAATTCAAAGCATCGCGGGAGTGTCGCCGGATACCGTCACGCAAAATATTGAAGAAACCAAACTCCGGCTGAAGCCTTTCTCTGTGTCCGTCATTGCCTTGAAAGATTGATTGCTGGTACTAAAGACGATGACGCTAATCGGCGGCGCGGCCAACTACGACGCTAAACTCGTTTGACCGGACCGATGATCGCCGCTCTCGCCGGGCTACAGGTTTGCTTCCCTATGCAGTGAGACTCACGAACTGGGGAAAGCTGGTTCTTATTTGCTCATTGCGTGAAGATCTTCGTCAACTAGGTGCGCCATTAGTGAGAATTACTTTGAGTGCACCGTCCTTCGCCGCGTTTCGAAATGTGTCATACGCCTTCATGATGTCGGTCATCGCGAAGCGATGGGTCACGAGCTTGTGCGGTTGCAGTTTTCCAGAGCGCACAACCTTCAGCAGCATGGGTGTTGTTACCGTGTCCACCAGACGCGTGGTGATCGAGATGTTGCGGTCCCACAGGTTTTCCATATGCAGTTCCACCGGCTTGCCGTGGACACCAACATTCGCAATGCGTCCGCCGGCGCCAATAATAGCTTGGCAGATGCCGAAGGTCACCGGCAGCCCAACGGCCTCGATGGCCACATCGACACCCATACCTTCCGTCAATTCCATCACGTGATGCGCGGCGTGTCCGTCAGTGCTGTTGATCAAATGGGTCGCGCCAAATGTTTTGGCGATCGCCAAGCGCTTGTCATCAAGGTCGATCATGACAATTGCTGCCGGCGAATAGAACTGCGCCGTCAGCAGAACAGCGAGTCCGATAGGCCCCGCACCCACGATGGCCACTGTGTCTCCGGGCTTCACTTGCCCGTTCAGGACGCCACATTCGAAGCCTGTGGGCAGAATATCGCTCAGCATTACCATGGCTTCTTCGTCGGCGCCTTTCGGCAAGCTGTATAGACTCCCGTCGGCTTGAGGAATGCGCACGTACTCGGCCTGAGTTCCATCGATTAAGTTACCCAAAATCCAGCCACCGTGTCGGCAATGGGAATACATGCCTCGTTTACAATAGTCGCACTTCAGGCAGGCAGTGACGCACGAGACGATAACCTTATCTCCAACATGAAAACTCGAAACGCCGGTTCCAATCTGTTCGATTATGCCAATGCCCTCATGGCCAAGAATCCTTCCATCGGTCACTGCTGGCAGATCGCCTTTTAGAATGTGAATGTCGGTTCCACAAATGGTCGAAGTGCTAATCCGCACAATGGCGTCGGCCGGATCCTGGATAGTGGGGCGCGGCTTATCCTCCCATGCGCTCTTGCCCGGACCGTGATAGACCAGTGCTTTCATGGTGGCTGTGCTTGCCGTTGAGTCACTCTTGGCCGGAAGTTCGAGTTCAGCTGTCGTCATTTGTGTTTCCTTTTTTCCTTTCTCGCTTGCGTTACAAGTGAAGGGGGATGCTGAAGCTGTGCTGGTCTACTCTAAGCCCACTGCTATTGAAGAGTGGGGCACCGCGCAGGACAAAGACTGCGGCGGCGGAACCGGGGCTTTCCATCAGCGCAAGAGAAGGATGGCGAACCGTACGGTGCTGGCGCGGTCAAGCGCGCGTGTTTCTTTGGTGAAAATGATCTTCATGACTCTAAGGACGCGGCAGCTAAAGCTGCCGCTGCATAGAAGGGCTTGCTCACTACGCCTTCAAGCCTTTACTCTTGCAATCCGAATGTTGGCATTGACAAGTTCGTGTTGTGCCGGCACTTCCGTCGGCACACGCAGTGCTGCAATGTTTACTGCCTTCCGCCGGTGCGCAGTTGCAAGCGGGGTGTGCGCATTTTGTGAGGTTCTCCTTCAAATCGTCTGAATGTGAAATTTGGGGCGAAGGACCGCGTGATCCACGCACTTGTCGCAACGCTTCGGGACTATGTCATGAGACTACCCCCGAACACTTATTCAGCATGGCATTGACGACAGCTGTAATCTGTTCCGTTTTGCTCATCGAGCTCAACAAATTGGCGATCCCAAGCCCCTAGCCGATTGTGATAAGTCGGCAATGGAGACGTCTGAGAGGCTTGGTTCGATTAGCCGTGGGAGTCCTAACCGACTTCATCCCCGGCAATTTGACTACTCAACGGGCAACCTACCATTCCTTTTCTGCTCCGCAATCGCCTTAAGTTCTTCCCCGATCTCGTGATGTCTTTGCTGGCGAAGTCCATAGGCGTTTTGCTCAGACTCGGTTTTGTGGCTACCCTCGTAGTCGCTATCGAGTTCCTTCAGGACCGATAGCGTTTTCAAGAGAGTAAGCACGTGTTCGGATTCGTCGCTGCTCATGGCGATCCTCGACTAAAATTTCACAGGTATGCCACAAAGACTGGCAAGCGTTTCGTGCTGGCGCGGTTGTAGTCGAATGGGCTGCGCTAGGTCTTGCGGCTTCCTAAACCCAAAGCGACCACGCCTCCAACCAGCAGAACAATACCTACTGCCGGGGGTAATCTCTCGATACTGTGAGTCTGGACACCGATCTTAGTGTCACCGATCTGCACGCCATGGTTCTCGCTGTGAGGTAGCGGCACGATGAAAGACAATAATCCGAGCACCAGCAGTACAACACCGACGATGCCAACGTTCTTCATAGCGGCGCATCAGGCGGAGCGACGCTCTTTGAATTTGTCGATCTTCTCGTTGACCTTCTCCTTGGCGTTTTGCACCGACTGACTGATCTTGTCGCGCGTCTCGTGCGTCTTGTCGATGGCTTCGTCCTTGTGCGACTGGTGCACCGCTTTGGCAGCGTCTTTAGCGTTGCCCCACGTCTCTTTCGCCGCACCTTTGGCTTGATCCACGACTCCCTGATTGGCTAGCTTGTCGTTGCCTACAGTTTCTCCGACGGTTTGCTTTACTTTTCCCACCACCTGCTCAACTTTGCCGGAAACCTGATCCTTATTCATTGTTCTTCTCCTTGTCGCCGCAAATGCGGCGTCCCGAAATATAAAGCCAACCTTAGTAAGCGCTGGCCGTGAACAAGGTCTGGCAGTCGAGTCCGGCTACCGAGCCCTGATCTGCATTCCCACATCATTACCTTGGCGGAAAGAATTTAAGCGGTGAATCGCGTCCGCCCTGGACTATCTTGACTAAGCGGCACCCTTGGTGAACGCATTCCTGCCAAAGTTCTTTTCTGTAGACCATCCATCAACCGCTCGTCTTCCGCGATCAATTCTGGGCTTCTTTGGCTTCCGCCACCTTGAATTTCAAGTAATCTTTGCATCAACTCGGCGAGGTCCATGACTTCCTCCACGGCTGGGAAGACTGATTGGTTGGTAAAAGGATAGGCGACGGCCAAGGGAGAAAGCTGATCAAAAGTGGACAGTTTTACAGTATTCTGTGAAGCGCTACGAGAAGAGCGATTCTGAATCTACGCCAGTTGCGCATGGGGCTCGCTTTGGAGAAGAAGCGGTGCGACTCAACGCCGCTCGGAGAGAGAAGCACGCCGCACCGCCAGAGGGCCCTTTCGTCGTCTACTTCGGGGGAGAGAGACTTGCTTTCGAGGGACCGCTCCTTATCCTAGGGAAGGATGGAGCATATCGCAATATGCACGGCGGGGTCTGTTCAATATTGGACACTTTGTCCGGTGGGCAGTGCGCGCGATTTGCTTCGACGCTGCTATCACTAGGCCGCAGCAGTCGCTTTTATGCTCGAACGATTCGAACTCGGACCTCATTCAATGAGGAGTCGTTTGCGCGCCACAATGGTAGTCTAAGGCTCGCGAGGAATAGGACGGCCCATGTGCTTTTCAGCAACGGCAAACTTTGTTGGCAGCGGATTTCTAGGCGCCGTCGGCGTGATCACATTGACGAAGGTGAAGCACCGGCGCGAACTGCTTTTCGCGGCGCTGCCAACTCTATTCGCCGTTCATCAGTTCATCGAGGGGTTCGTTTGGCTGGGGTTGGACGGGATCCTCTCGCCTGCGGTGGCGCACGGTATGGGAGCGGCGTTTATCCTTTATGCACAGGGGCTACTCCCTTTCCTGCTGCCGCTAAGCGTGCTGCTGTTCGAGCCTGACCGAAGAGTCGCAGGCGTATGCTGCCGTTCGCCGCTCTCGGTGGAGCGACTACCCTCTATACGTTGTGGGGGTTAACGGCGTACCTATTTCAGGTATATGTCGAGGGGAATAGTATCGTCCATATCAATCAAGCGACAAATAGAACTGTGATTGCATTGCTGTATGTGATCGCAACCTGTGGTGCGCTGTTTTTCTCGAAAATAAGAGCGATGGTAGTCTTCGGATCGGCGAATCTCGCGATCCTCCTGGCTGTAATGGGATTCAGGCGCTACGCTTTCACTTCGCTGTGGTGTGCGTATGCGGCGATCGCAAGTGTGATAGTCCTCGTCTATTTCTGGAGAAGCAGCAGGGACCGGGCATTCCTCTATGCGTAGCGCCCATTTGAAACTCCATCGGAGTTAGCCGGCGGTGCAGCGGCCTGTCTCGTAGAGGCTGCCACTACTAAGGTTGTGATGTCGCGCTCGCCGAAGCCTCAACCGATTGATCCGAGCTCGGTTTGGATGCCACTCCCGCATGCGTTGGCTTGTTAGGCGGCATCTCTGTGCCGTCTGGATAAATGAGAATCTGGACCTTACCCCAGGCGGCATCTGAACTCGCGTCCGCCTGCTTTCCTGCTCCCAGAGTCTTAAGCTGACTGTCGTCGAACCCGAAGTGTTCGACCAGATACTCACGCACAACCATGGCCCGCGCTTCCGTTAGCACCAAATCCTTCTGCGTATCGCCTTCCGAACCAGCGGACGCCACGATCACCGCAAATCCAAACGGGTTATTGGCTAAGAACTCGCCGCCTGCGTTTAAAGATTTCTGATTCTTCAGCTTGGCCGAATCTTGCTTGTCGAAAAGTTGCTTCGCTGAGTATATAAATTCCTTGACCGTCGTTCCTTGCGGCAGCCGTTCGATCTCGCTCAGTGCCAACTCGGCGGAATCTTCGTAGCCGCGGTTTTTGAAATACCCACGCAGGAAGAAGTTGTGCTTCAGGGCTTCCATATTCTCCTGGAAGTCGGTAACCCCTGCTTGCGCCTGGACCATCGTGTCACGCATGGCGCTCGTCGTCTGTTCTAGGTTGCTATAGAGCTGTTTGTCGTTAACCAACGCTCCTGCGGTTCCCTGACCGGAATCGATCTTGGCGCTGATTGAATCCAGATTGGCCGTCGCCCGAGTGGTGTTCTGTATGGCTTGCTGGCTGCTATCCAGAATATCGCTCGTCTTCTTAAGCAGGTCTGCCATCTCGAGTGGCGGTGCGCTAGCTATGGTGTCGCCATTCCGCACGTCGGATTTCCCCGCGGATCCAAACGAGATCGCCAGATACTGGTTTCCCAACAAGCCTTCCGTTTCAATTGTGGCCACCGAGTCTTGCTTGATGATCTCGTGCGTCGGCTTGCCGAGGTCCATGACTACCGTGACCTTTTCACCCGGCTTGTGCGGCAACACGATGCTGCTCACCGTTCCACTGTGAACGCCGCCCACGCGCACATCGCCTCCCGCGTCCAGGCCCGCCACATTGTCGAATTGTGCCTTCAATTGGTACGTCGAGCTGAAAAGATACTGCTTGCCTCCGATGATGAAGATACCGGCTGCGAGAATTGCCAGTGTCGCAACGATGAAAGCTCCCAACCGCGCCGCTCTCGACATATGCCCTCCTACGAATGCGCTAGAAATTGCCGAACAAATTCGATGTCGCTTCTCTGTAGTTCTTCAAAGCTGCCTTCGATCACAACCGTTCCCTCGTTGAGCAGGGCTAGGCGATCCGCAATCGTCTTCGCACTGTGCAGATCGTGAGTCACGACGATGGATGCCATGTGATGTTCCGCCTGGAGTTTGAGAATCAATTCGTCAATCTCGGCGGCGCTAATGGGATCGAGGCCGGCCGTGGGCTCGTCGAGCAACAGAATATCCGGCTCCAAAGCCAGAGCACGCGCCAACCCGACTCGTTTCTGCATGCCTCCCGAGATGTCGGATGGCATCTTGTCAAAGGGCCCACCCATGCCCACCTCCGCCAGCAGTTGCCGGACCCGATCGTCCTGCTCAGATTTCGACATCTCCTTCTTATGGTGCTGCAGTGGAAAAGCGACGTTCTGCTCGACGGTGAGCGAATCGTAGAGCGCGGCGTGCTGAAACAAAAAACCCATTTTCATTCTGACTTCGCCCAGTAGGTCGAGACTGAGGCCGGTGATATCTTGACCGTGGATGTGAACCGATCCCGAGTCGGGCTTTTCCAAGCCGATGATGAGCCGGAGCAAGACGCTCTTGCCTGTACCACTGCGCCCCAGTACTGCCAGCGTCTCGCCGCGGCTCACGGTTAGGCTAATCCCGTTCAGCACTTTTTGACTGCCGAAAGACTTGTGCAAGTCCTCTACGGCGATGACGGGTGCAGTGCCTTCTTTCGGGGCTTCTTGTAGCTCCATCGCGGTTCGAATCGGAATTTGATCGATTGTGTTCATACTCGCTTCGCGAACTGCTTAATCACCCGGTCAATGTTCGCGCGAAGATCACGGGAAAAATATGAGAATGAGCTTCACCAGCACGACATCGGCCAGGATCACGAACAGCGAGGACAACACTACCGAACTCGTGGCCGCACGGCCCACGCCTGCGGCGCCTCCCCGTGTGCGCATACCCTGAAAACACGCGACCAGCCCAATAATCAGACCAAACACCATGGTCTTGAACGTGGGTGGGAGGAGATCGTTGAAATCAGCGCCCTTAAAACCGGCGCTGATGAACTGATGGAACGAAAGCGGCTCAACCAGGGTCTGCGCAACCCAGCCCATGAGCAATCCGCAAAAGTCGGCGGCGAGGGTCAGGAGAGGCAGCACCAGGATGCAAGCCAGGATGCGGGGCGCGGCCAGCAGTCTGTAAGGGTTCACCGCGGACGTCTCGATGGCATCGATCTGTTCGGTTACTTTCATCGACGCCAGCTCGGCGCCGATGCCAGCGCCCACCCGGCCACTCACTACCAGGCCAGTGATGATCGGGCCGGTCTCGTGAATCACGGAGAACACGATAGCGGCGGGGAGCAGCGACTTGGCCCCAAATCGAGTCAGGCTGTAACGGGCTTCCATGGAAAGTACAACGCCGGTGGCGGCGCCAGCCAATGCAACCAGCGGCAAGGACATGGACCCGATTTCGTCGAGTTGCCGAAACAATTCGCGGAACTCAAACGGCGGCGTCACGGCAGCGCGGACAACTCGCCAGAAAAAAATTCCCAGATCGCCGAACCATTCGAGAAACTCTGTGGATCGGACCCAAGGACCCCGCTATCGGGGGCACGAGTGGTGTCACCGGCTCCGGTAGTGGAGAGCGCACGCCTGCGACCGTACTGAGTTTCCGGTTGATCATGGACTTGCCGAGCCAGGATTCGACCCCGAATTGGGTGCTCCGTGCGCATTGTCGAGGTGCATGCGAGAAAGCAATGAATGGGGTCCGCTATAGAGAAATTCCAGAGAAATGTTCGCGCCATAATACGTAGTGAGTCCAGGGGTCACAATAACAT
>CAWDPB010000065.1:0-38918 GCA_963804075.1 uncultured Acidobacteriaceae bacterium
GGTATCGCTTCTGGCGAGAGAGGCGGCGGTTTTCGATTCAGCAAAGTGCTTTTGCAGGTCGGCATACTTAAGAGAAGGGTGCGGCTCCGCGGCGAAGGCGGTAATTGACGCGCAGAATAATGTACCGGCCGCGCTGCCCGGTATTGAAGATGCTGGCGCGATAGCGGAATGCGCAGGCGGGGCGGGGAAGCACGACGGTGCGGCCTTCTCTTGTATCGAAGGCGCGGACCGACTCGATGGTTTCGGCAACTTCCTGTCCGTAGGCGCCGACATTTTGCACGGGCGTGCCGCCGACGCTGCCCGGGATGCCGCTTAGGCATTCGACGCCGCCACAGTTTTGCACGACGGCTTGAGCCACAAACGGGATCCCAATCGCAACCTGCACCCACGGAAAAAAGAACGCTGTTGCCGGAACTTTCACTGGTGATTCCGCCCAGGGTGATCCGCAGGACAAGTCCAGGCCAGCCGGAATCGGCGACGACCAAATTGCTGCCGCCACCCAGAACAAATAAAGGCATGCTCGCGCGTTTTTGAGAAGTCGACAGCTGCGCGGACGTCTTCTTCGTGACGGGCTTCGGCGAAGAATCGCGCGGGACCGCCGAACCGTAGCGTTGTCAAGGGGGCGAGCGCGACGTTTTCTTGAATAGTCATGGAGGCGAAGCGGTCAGTCTGTTGCGAATGGGATGAAGCCCATCGTACATGAGTTGGAAGGACTTCTTAGTCGGCGCCGGTCAGTATTTTCTTGCGCGGGATGGCGGGATCGGCGAATGTGGACTGCTTGCGCGGCGTTCTTCAGCCAGTGGGCGACACGGCTTTCGGCTTCGGCAATCTGTTCGGTTGTGAGAGAGCGGCGAAGACTGGCCTTTCCTTCTTCGATTTGAGCGAACACCGGAGCGGCACTGGCGGAAGCAAGCATGTACCAGACATAGGCGGAAACCGAATCATGCCGGCCATTTTCCGCGCTGTAATACTCCCCCAGGCGAAGCTGAGCTACGGGATCGCCAGCATCGGCTGCCCGGATGATGCCGGCAAGGGGGCTGCCGTTCCCTTCGGCAGAGTCGCCCGGCTTGGAATTATTCATGGTGAGGTAAAGCAACTCGGTGCGGCTGGAAACGCCCAGCTTGTCGAAAATGCGGAAGAGTAATTCTTGATGGTGTGAGGGCTGAGGTGGAGAGCCTTGGCGATATCGCGATTGGTCATGCCTCCGGCGAGATATTGAATGACCTGACGCTCGCGGGCCGATAGCAGCTCGATACCCTTGTGATTGGTGGCGCGGACGCGAGGGGAATTGGCCAAGGCCTGGAGAACATGATCGAGTTCGACGCTGCGGGCCCAGATCTGGCCCTCATGCACGGCGTGAATACATTTGCAGAGAGTTTCCAGACGTTCCTGCTTGGAGAAGATTCCGCGGGCTCCCGCGGTGAAACAATCGAGGATCACTTCGGGCTGGGACGATTCGAGTAGCATGACCCCCTTGATTTGAGGACGCAGGGCGCGCATTTCGCGGAGGACTTCGGTTCCATGCCCGGGCCGGTTATCGAGATTATGGCTGAGAACAACGACGTCGATCGGGACGCGAAGTGCGGCGGCAAGCAAACCGGCGGAGTTAGAGGCGGTGGCGACGACCTGTAGGCCCTGGTCCTTGTTCATCGCGTCGGCCAGCAACTGAGTATGGATGCGGGTGCTGTCGGCGACCACGATGCTTACGAACTCGAAGCCCGCCTGTGCTTTGAAAGTCACCATGCCTCCGTGTCCCAAACATGCCTATAGCGCAGCAGGAACTACGTTTCCAATGGAGCTGCGAAGCACTCAGTCATGGGGGGAGAAAGCTGCAGACGGTGCCTTTACTACGGTGCAATTTATCATCAAACTTGCAGATGAGCAAGCAATGAGATGCGATCTATGCAATAATTTGCAACATACCACCGCTTTGGATATTGGACAGTTGGCTCACCCGGCGCACCGACTCCCGCGAAGCCGCAAGCGAAGGCAATCTCAGATCATAGTGAACCTAATAAGTGTATAACATTGTCAGTATTATCAATAGTATACAACATATAACTTAAGTTATACATCCGATGTTACCTTTGGTCGGACCCTCCTGGCAGTACCTCTTCTACCCGGTCGTGCTAAGGAAGTATTACTTAGAGCCGTAGGAACCATCGCTAGAGAAAAACATCTCCTTACGAATGGACTGTTCTTCTTCCAAGCCGTTCGGCCACTTGCACGTCTTTGCAAATAGCCGTAGCGTTGCACCAGCAGCCAGAATATTCCTCGGTTTTGTCGTTATTTTCTCCCCCGAAAGTGTTTGACCCCAGAAGCAGGGGTGTACCTCGCTCACAAGAAACAAGAGGCGGTCCCATGGGATGGGACTCAGAGGGCGAAGCTGTGAATGGGTTGACGGAAATGGAAGTCCCCGGCGAGATGACGCAGTGGACGACAACGGAGAGCGCGGCCCGGTGGTATGCGCTGCACACACGCGCCCGTCACGAAAAAACGGTTGAGAAGCGCTTGCGGGAAAAGGGACTAGAGACATTCCTCCCGGTATCGCACGAAGTGCACACCTGGAGCGACCGGAAGAAGAAGGTCGAAATGCCCTTATTCAACTGCTACGTATTTGTACGGTGCGCTTTCAGCGCGGAAGACCGAACGAAAGTGTATGAAATAGAAAGCGTTCACGGGTTTGTTGGAGTTCGAGGCGCGGGCGTTCCGATCCCGGACGGCCAGATCGAGGCGATCCGAATGGTGCTGGCGCAGAAGACGCCCTGGCGCTCGCACCCTTTCCTGAAAGCAGGACAGCGCGTGCGCGTGCGGGGTGGGGCGTTGGACGGCATCGAGGGAGTGTTTCTGTCGGAAAACGGAGACCACAGCCTGGTTATTTCTGTGGATGCGATCCAGCGATCGATGGCTGTGAGGATTGACGGCTACAACGTCGAGCCGGTGTAAAGATAAGGAATCCGAACGTCCGGGGCTGCCAGGCTCCGGTGAAAGACCAGAGTCCTAAGACCAGGGTCCTAAATGTACCAGCAAGAAATCGAACAAATTAGCGAAGAACTTTATTTTGTCGCGGCGAGTCCGGCAACGCGCCGGCTGCGCGCGCAAGCCGAGCTGCTTTCGCAGACCGATGTTCCGGTGCTGGTGACTGGAGAGGCGGGAAGCGGGAAGAGCACGACGGCGCGCCTGATCCATTCGCTGTCGTTGCGTTCGAGCTTTCCGTTCATGAGTGTGCGGTGCGCGGCGATGACAGCGGATCTGCTGGAAAGCGAATTGTTCGGATTCGAGTATGCGACGGGAAGCGGGCGCCCGGAAGGCAGCGTCGGGAAATTTGAACAGTGCGCAAGGGGGACGATCCTGCTGGATGAGTTCGATGTGATGCCACAGGCGGTGCAACTGAGGTTGCTGAAGTTCCTGGAGAGTGGATCGTTTACGAGGAGCGGCGGGCACACTCCGCTGCGGGCGGACGTACGAATTATCGTGGCGACGCCGAACGATCTGGAAGCTGCGGCAGCGGATAAGCGGGTCTACGAGGAGCTGTTTTACCGGCTAAGCGCATTCGAACTGCGCGTTCCACCGTTGCGGGAAAGACGAGAAGAGATTCCGTTACTTCTGGGACATATGATGAACCGTCTGACGCGGCGCTATGGAGTGCCTGCGCCGCGGCTCTCTTCGACTCTCCTGGACGTTTGCCAGCACTATTCGTGGCCGGGGAATCTGGCGGAGCTGGAGAGTTTTGCGAAGCGCTACCTGGCGCAGGCGGATGAGAACGCGGCGGTGCGCGAGCTGCAAACGAGTCCGGCCTATGGAGTGGGAATCAAGAACGGCAATGGCGGAAACGGAAAGCCGAATGGCGCGCTGCCGGGGAACGGCCATGCAGGAGAAGAGCGATCGTCGCTGAAATCGCTGGTGCGAAACGCGAAGGGTGAAGCGGAGCGAGCGGCCATCGCGGAGGCCCTCGAGCAGACGCACTGGAACCGGAAGGCGGCGGCTCGTTTGCTGAACGTAAGCTATCGGGCGCTTCTCTATAAAATACAGGAGTACCGCTTGGCTCCGCGGGGAGACTCGTTGTCGCGGATATTGGGTTCAAACAATCTGGAGGAAGCGAAGTAGAATGCTGGCCTCAGGCAAGAAAAGCAGAGTCGGGGAGGCAATGCTGATGGTCCTTTGGAGAAGGATGCTTCGAAGAGGGTTGCTCTTGACAATACTCGCCGGCTTGACCGCAGCCGCTTTTGCGCAATCGGATACAGCCGCGCAGGGAGCGAACGGGACGCCGGCTCCGAATGCAGGCGCGGAAAAACAAGCACAGGAACAAGGGGTGCGGGGCGTTCACTCGGACAGTTCCTACATTATTGGCGCGGACGATTTGTTGGCGATCAACGTCTGGAAAGAACAGGAAATATCGCGCACCGTGCCGGTGCGGTCCGATGGAAAGATCTCGCTGCCGCTGGTGGGTGAATTGACAGCGGGCGGTCAAACGCCGCTGCAACTGGAACAGGAGATCACGAAGCGGCTGGAGAGCTACATCTCCGAACCGGAAGTTACGGTGATCGTGCAAGACAGCAAGAGCCGGAAGATCAATATTCTGGGGATGGTGGCGCGGCCGGGATCATATTTGCTGACAGGGTCCGCGACGGTGCTTGATGCGATTGCGATGGCGGGCGGGTTCAAGGATTTTGCCAAGCGAAAGTCGATTTATGTTTTGCGTACCGGCGACGATGGCAAGGAACAGCGGCTCCCCTTCAATTATAAGGATGTAATCCAGGGCAAGCATCCAGAGGAGAACATTCATTTGCAGCCGCGAGATACGGTGGTGATCCCGTGACGGAGACGAGGGGCATTCGCTGGGGCCTGATTCTGGCAGGCGCGCTAGCGGCCGTGCAGTTGGCTGCGCCGGCGCAGAATGCATCCGGGCAGGATGCTGGTGCGCAGGGACAAACTTCGCAGAGTCAGAACTCGCAGAGCCAGACGACTCAGAACCAGAACACTCAGAGCACTCCAAGCCAAAGTGTGCCGACGGCGAGGAATGGGACTCAATCTCCGCAGGCTACGAATGGCGCGGAGCCTGGGACATCGGGCGCGGCACCGGCGGCGGCGCTTACGGGTTTTGCCGCCATCGAAGGCGACGGTACGGATACGGCGCTGGAGTTGCCCCAGATTCCGTCGTTGCTGGGCGGCCGTGGAATGTCACTGGATTTTCCGAGCGAACTCGAACGATCCAATTATCTGCGTGGCGGAGTCAGCGTGGGCGCAGCCTACGACGACAATCCGCTGCTGGTGCCGAACGGGTCCGGCAGCAACGCTGGCGGGCTGCTTTATCCGAAGCAAGAAAGCAACACAAGCGAGTCGGTCTATGGCAATGTGAGGCTCGACGAGTCGTTTTCGCGAATGCGCTGGAGCCTCGGATATGCCGGGGGACTGACGGTAAACCAGAAGCTCACGAGTCAGGACGAAGGGGCGCACAATGTGAACTTCGACTCGCTGTTCCGGCTGAGCCCGCATGTGAATCTGCGCGTGGCGGAGAATTTCTCGCTGACAACGGGAATGTTCGAGCCTGGCATCGGCGGCCCAGTGGTCACGGCGGGCCGAATGAGAGCGTCCTCACGCCGCTATCGACCCAGAGATCGACGCTGACAACGGTGGAGACGAACTACCATTTCGCGCTGAACGACCTGGTCGGGGCGAGCGGGTCCTATTACGATTTGAATTTCTCCAACGTTCCGACAGCCTTATCCAATACGCAGACCGGAACTGGGCTGTCGGATACCCAGACCGCGACCGGATCGGGATTCTGGCTGCATAAGATCTTTCACGGAGACTGGGCGGGATTGAGCTATCGCTTCGCACGGATCACGTTCGATCCCGACGGAGAAACGCGCGTCCATAGCTTTCTGGCGGTGAACACGATAAACGTGGGAAACCGGTACAGCCTGAGCTTGCTTTGGGGGAGGGCAGTATGCGGACAGTCAGGCGCTCGTGCCGGGCACGGCTAAGGGAACGACGGTGCTTTCCGAATCGAACTCCTGGTCGCCGACGGGCGGGATCGAGGCCGGCTGGAGGAACGCGAAAACGAGTTTGCTGGCGGGATACTCGCGGAGCATCAGCGACGGCGGCGGAGTTCTGGGTGTCGTGCGGCTGGGGAATGCATACGGCAGTTTCCGCCGCGAACTGGCGCCAGGCTGGTCGGCGACGGCGACGGTCGGTTATGGAACGAACGCTCCGCTGCTTCCATCGGCAATCGTGGGCTCGTCGGGCGGGCAACGTCGGCGAACGCTCATCAATGTGACCTCGGTTGGGGCCGGTCTGGAGAGGAATGTTGGAAGGAAGCTTGGGTTTGAGAATCGGCTATACGCATGATTTCCAGCAGCAGGCCGGCGTTCGGCGGACGTCATCGCGCAATCGCTTTATCGCGATGCTTTCCTATCAGTGGGCGAAACCTTTGGGGATGTAGGCATGGAAGAAGAATTACAGGAATCTGGCGAGCCAATCGAGTTTAGGGAGATCAAGGGAATCGTCCGCCGCAGACGGTGGGAATTTCTGGCGCCGTTTTTCATTGGCTGGGTGCTGGTGTGGGGAGTGAGTTGGCTGATCCCATCGACGTACCGATCGGGGACGCTGATTCTGGTGGAGCAGCCCTCGGTGCCGGAAAAATACGTGGTGTCGAATATCGATAACGACACGCAGCAGCAGCTGGACAGCATAACGGAGCAGATTTTGAGCCGGACGCGCCTGCTGCGCATCATCGACACCGTCGGACTGTATGCGAAAGACCGGAAGCGGATGAACGAGGAAGATCTGGTCGAGAGGATGCGGAAGGACATCGACATCGAACTGGTGCGGGGCGACGACAAGAAGCTTTCGGCATTCAACATTTATTACGACAGCCGCGATCCGGCGCTGGCGCAGGCGACCACGAAAGAACTGGCCAACCTGTTTATTACGGAAAACGTGGCGCAGCGGCAAAAACGATCGGCGAACACGACCAACTTCCTGGAGGATCAGCTGGAGCAGGCGCGGCAGAACCTGGCGAAACAGGAAGCCAAGGTGCGGGATTTCAAGGATCACCATCCAGGAGAGCTGCCGACGCAGGCGCAGAGCAACCTGCAGATTCTGGCCGGACTGCAAAACCAGATGCAGGCGGACGAGGATTCGCTGAACCGCGCCAAGCAGCAGCAGACGTATATCGAGTCGCTGTTGAATCAATACCGCACGCTCGACCGCGGGACGGCGACAACAACGGCCATGGAGGGTCTTCGGAACTTGAAGTGATCGACAAGCAACTCGATCAGCTGCGGGCGCAACTGGCGGATCTGCCCGCCCACTACACCGAGAAGCATCCCGACGTGCGGAAGACGAAGGAGCAGATTGAGCGCGTGGAGAAGACGCGGGCACAGATCGTTGCCGGCGGCATGAACAGCGGAGTCGAGCGCGGAACCGGCCGCTCCGGCGCAACGCGCGACCGAAGAGCACGGCCATTCTGGAGATGGAAAGCCAGCTGAAGGCGAACCGGGTGGAAATCGCGAACCGCCAGCAAGAGATCAAAGAAGTGCAGGCCAAGATCGGCCAATATCAGGCGCGGCTGAACATGGCTCCGGTGATGGAGCAGCAATTCGCCGATATCACGCGGGACTACGACCAGTCGAAGGCGGATTACGAGACGCTGTTGAAGAAGAAGAACGAATCGGAAATGGCGACCGACCTGGAGAAGACCGAACAGGGAGAGCATTTCCGCATGCTGGACCCGCCGAATCTTCCCGTGAAACCGTTCAAGCCGAAACGGCTGCTGTTTTGCGCCGGCGGGCTGGCGGCCGGCATCCTTTTGGGGAGCGGGCCTGGCGCTGGGACGGGAGAAATTGAGCGGGAAGGTCTACAGCGAGCGAGAAATCAAGAAGCTGGTGCCGTTCGAAATCATCGCGGAAATTCCGCCCATCGAAACCCTGGCGGAGCAACGTTCAAACCGGCTTGGGGCCTGGGCGGCGGGGGCGGTGGCGCTGGCGGTGGCCGGATGTATTCTGATCGGGTCGGCAGTGACTTATTTGTACGGATAGAGATCAAGACGAAATCATGTATAAAGCGTTCTATCGGCTGCAGCGGAATCCGTTTGAAATTACGCCGGATCCGTCGTTCTTGTTTCCAACGACAAGGCACAACGAGGCGCTGGCGACTCTCTACTACGGCGTGACCGCGCACCGCGGATTCGTGGTTTTGACGGGGGAAGTCGGGACCGGCAAGACGCTCCTGCTGCGTTCTTTGCTGGGTTTGCTGCAACGAAGGGACACGGCATTTGCGCTGATTTTCAACCCCAGCCTTTCGCCCCTGGAGTTCATGCGCTACATCGCAGGCGATTTCGGGCTGCAGAGCGCGGGCAAGGCGAAAGACGAATTGATCCACGTGCTGAATGAGTTCTTGCTGCGGAGACATCAGCAGGGCTTGACGACGTTGCTGGTGGTGGACGAGGCGCACCACCTGTCGGCAGAAGTGCTGGAGGAGATCCGGCTTTTGACAAACCTGGAGACATCGCAGCAGAAGCTTTTGCAGATTGTGCTGGCGGGGCAGCCGGAACTGGACCAGAAGCTCGATTCCTATGAATTGCGGCAACTGAAGCAGCGGGTTGCGCTGCGCTGCCATTTGGATTGCTTAAGCCTGGAGGAGACGGGCGAGTATATGCGACGCCGTCTGACGATTGCGGGGACAAACGGAGGCGAGCCGATTTTTGGGGAAGCTGCTATCGCAGCGGTGTACGCGCATTCGAAAGGGGTTCCGCGGCTGATCAATACGATTTCCCAGAACGCGCTGATGGCGGGCTATGCGAAACAGGAAGCGAAAGTGAGAGCGGAGATTATCCACGGCGTGGCCCGGGATTTAAGGCTGGGCGTGGCGGCGGAAGAGAAGAACAACGGGAGCGCGAAGGGCGCGGCGGTCCCGAAGAAGACAATCTGCTGCGGGCAGTGAAGATGCTGCTCGAAGTGAGAGATCGCGTGCATGGATCGGCGGACCCTAAACGACGATTGCAGTAAGGGACGGACCTCCAGAGTATGAGCTATATATTCGAAGCACTACAGCGAGCGGAAGCGGAACGGACGGGCGGAACTGCGCCGGTGCCGGCCGAGACGGTTGCCGATCTGTTGCAGGAGATCGAGCGGGCGGAACAGACGGCTGCCGAGGCGAAAGCGGCGCGGCCGCCAGCGGCGTCGGAGCGGACGCTGGTCGCACACCGGAACGCACGGTGGATCGAACCTCCGACTACGCATCCGAGCGGACATCTGTCCAGGCCGAAGAGCGAACTTCGGACCGGAAATCGAGTGACCGGGAACCGGGTCATGCCTCCGAGCGTGCGCCGTCTTTGCCGCAGCCAGCCTCTGTTCCAACGGTTGAGCCGGAGAAAGTAAGGATCGAAAGCTTCGCCGATTCGCCGCTGACGAAGGCAAAGCTGGCCTTCGATTCGCGGCTGGTGTGCATGAATGACCAGGGAAGCGTGGCGGCGGAACAGTTTCGCGTGCTGGGGTTGAAGCTGCGGCAACTTCGCGAGCGGCGAAAATTGAAACGGATCGTGGTGACGGGTACGGCACCGCAGGAAGGAAAAGCCTGGTCGCAGCCAATCTGGCGCTGAACCAGGCGCGCAGCAAGGTATTAAAAACGGTGTTGGTGGACGGCGATCTGCGGCGTCCGGCGCTGGCAGAGCGCTTTGGGTTCGAGCGGTCGTTGCCGGGCCTGAGCGAGTGCCTGGCAGGAGAACGGCAGCTGCTCGATTCGGTCTGCAAAATCTGCGGACTCGGGCCTGTGGTTTTTGCCCGCGGGCCGGCCTCCGGAGAACCCGCTCGAATTGATGCAGGCGGGGCGGCTTACGGAACTGCTGAATCAACTGGGAACATTTTTCGACTGGATCATTATCGATACACCTCCGGTGACGCCGGTGGCAGACACATCCTTGTGGATGATGCAGGCGGATGGCGTGCTGATGGTAATCCGGGAAGGCGTGACCGAGAAAAGGGTTGTCGAGAAGGCAATTAAGTCGTTCGAGAAATCGACGTTGCTGGGAGTGGTAGTGAACAGTTGTACATCGACCGAACACAAGGACTACTATTCGCGCTATGGCCAGGCGCGGAGTGGAGCTTCCACCAAAGTATCCAAGTAAGATTTTGGATAAAGACAGTGCAGACAAGCCCGATCATCCGATACGAGGTATAATTCCATAAATCCGGCGTCGGCTGCGCTAAGCAAGACCGGCCCAGACGCCGGTCGCAACACGGGTTCTGATTCGAAAGTCCTGGTTCCCCCGCCAGGAGTTGGGTGACCTCCCCTTTTGACGATTATGGTTTCGAGACATCCTCATTCACAGGGTGGCTCGTAAAGGAGTTTGAAGTGGCAACCCGTCAGAGAGATTCAATTCTGAGTTCCATAAGAATCCGGCAAGCGCAACCGCGGGAGGACAGCGCGGAAGTGCTTAGCGAGGAGACGTTTCACCGCTTAATATCGCTGGAGCGGAAGCGGAGCGAGCGTTCGCAGCGGCCGTTCGTCCTGCTGCTGGTGGAAACGAATGCGGCCGAGAGCGCAAACGGCTGGGGGGACAAGCGGGGCGGGCTGCTGCTCAATCTGCTCTCGGCCTTGCAGGGTGCAACGCGAGAGACTGACGCCACTGGCTGGTATAAGGAAAACGCCATCATTGGCGTGATGTTTACCGAAATCGTTCTGGACAACAATCTGGTGCTGAGCACGATTTTGGCGCGCCTGGGCAGCGTGCTGCGGGAGAAACTGGACGCGGAACAATTCAATCGCATCAAGTTCTCATTCCACGTTTTCCCGGACGATTGGGATGTGCAGGACCCGGATCGTCCCAGCAACCCGACGCTGTATCCCGATCTTGAGAAGCGGGACCGGACGAACCGGTTCGGCCGGACGATGAAACGTGCAATCGACATTCTGGGCAGCTTGTCGCTCTTGGCGTTATTGTCGCCCGTGTTTCTCATGATTGCGGCGGCGATCAAACTGACGTCGCGCGGTCCGATCTTGTTCCGCCAGAAGCGGATTGGGGAGCACGGCACACCATTCACATTTCTGAAATTCCGCTCCATGTATGTGAACAACGATTCGAGCGAGCACCGGGAATATGTGCGCCAGCTAATCGAAGGGCGCGCGGAAAAGAAGCCGGGGAGCGGCGAAGGAGCGGGTGTGTTCAAGCTGACCAACGACCCGCGGATTACAAGAGTGGGCCGGATATTGCGGCGTTCCAGCCTGGATGAGCTGCCGCAGCTCATTAATGTGCTGCGGGGAGAGATGTCGCTGGTGGGGCCGCGTCCGCCCGTGCCTTACGAAGTGGAAGCTTATGCGACCTGGCATCGCCGGCGGCTGCTCGAAGCCAAGCCGGGTATCACTGGTTTGTGGCAGGTCTACGGCCGCAGCCGGGTTGAGTTCGACGACATGGTGAGGCTCGATCTGCGCTATGCGCGCGAATGTTCTCCGCTGCTTGACCTGAAGATTCTTTTGCAGACACCGAAAGCGGTTATCGGCGGAGATGGCGCCTGCTGAGTTTTTCTCCGCGAATCATCCTCTTTTCACAAATTCCATCGCGAAACTCCTGAGCCCGCCGATCCCCCGCGGTGCCGGCTCTCCAATGAAGGTGAAATCTTATGTTGAAGTTTGGAGTCCTTGGCTACGGGTATTGGGGGCCAAACATTGTAAGAAATCTGAAATCCCTGGAAGGCTGTCAGGTGGTTGGGATATGCGACCAGAGTCCGGGGCGCGCAAGCGGATCGAGTCGGCGCATCCGGGCACGCCGGTCTACAGCGATCACCGCGAGTTAGTGGCATCGCCGGATGTGGATGCGATTGCCGTAATCACGCCGGTGTGGACGCACTACGATCTGGCAAAAGCGGCGCTCGAAAACGGCAAGCACGTGTTCGTGGAGAAGCCGTTTACCAGCAATGCTGCCCAAGCGGAAGAACTGATTAATCTGGCGGAACAGAAAAATCTGAAGATCATGGTGGATCACACGTTCCTGTTTACAGGGGCGGTGCGGAAGATACGGAAGCTGCTGGCGGAAGGGACGCTCGGGAAACTCTATTACTACGATTCGACGCGCGTGAACCTGGGACTGTTTCAGCATGACTGCAACGTGATCTGGGATCTGGCGCCGCACGATTTGTCGATCATGAATCACTTACTGCACAAGGATGCCGAGGCGATCTCGGCCACCGGGCAGTCGCACCTCAACGGGCACGAGGACATCGCGTTCATCACCGCATATTTTCCGGACAAGATGATCGCGCATGTGAATGTGAACTGGATTTCTCCGGTGAAGGTGCGGACGACGCTGATCGGCGGCGAAAAGAAAATGCTGGTGTGGAACGACCTGGAAGCCGACGAAAAGTTGAAGGTCTATGACAAGGGCGTGGACGTGAAGAGCCAGGAAGGTGTCTACAACCTGTTGGTAAGTTATCGTTCCGGGGATATGTGGGCTCCACAGGTAGAGCAGGTGGAGGCGTTGCATCTCGAGCTTCAGTATTTTGTCGAGTGCATCTTGAAGAACCAGAAGCCGTTCAATGACGGCTGCGCAGGATTGAAAGTAGTGCGAATGCTGGAGGCGGCCAATAAGTCCCTGGCGAAACGGGGCGAATTGGTTTACGTCTGACGCTTTGTGTTTGCAGGAACCCATCTGATTTATGTCTGACGAGCTCTACTTACTTCCGAACGTCGTGGTGGAACCGCTGGTGCACCACTGGTATGCGTGGTCGCATCTGATTCCGCCGCAGACCGCCGCGCGCAACGAGACCGAGCGGCACTTGCGAATTATGGATTCGTTTATTCAGTCGCCTGCGGCACACGCGGCAGCGGTGCGGAATCCCCAGTTGCTGGGCGGTCCTTTCATGGACTTGGCGGCGGACCAGATCGGCGCGGTCGAAAAGTTGGCGGAGGAGACTCGGAATAGTCCGCTGGCGGAACTTTCACGGGCGATCGGCGAACTCGACGACATGTTGCGGGCGAATGCGAAGGGATACTCGATCGAGTCGCTGTATGCGCTGGTACCGGAGCCGCTGAAGGGGTATGTCGAGCTGGTTTACGATCTGCACAACAATCCCTCATTCCGGATTTTTGAGCGGCTTCTCTACAAAAGCCGGTACTACGACGATAAGTTGCAGAGCGTGATGCTATCGCTGATCAGCCAGGACGAAAGGCCGTTTGTGCTGAGCACGCCGCGTTTTGAGGAAAAAGGCAAAGTTCATTTGCAGATTCCTTTCGCCAGCGGAGAACTGGACTACCTT
Source organism: uncultured Acidobacteriaceae bacterium (assembly GCA_963804075.1). Lineage (GTDB taxonomy): Bacteria > Acidobacteriota > Terriglobia > Terriglobales > Acidobacteriaceae > Acidiflorens. Next base: position 13,254 of record CAWDPB010000065.1, read on the forward strand.
TTCCAATTGAAGACAAATCCGGATAAGTTCTCCGCGATTCGGGCGCGCCTTGGGTTGAGCGAAGAGGAAAGCAAGGTGTTCCGCACCTTCCTGGGCGAGCAGCCTGTGCGAAGATACGAGGCGTATGACGGCGCCGGTGCGCGGTGGCGTTATTTTGGCCACGCTTGCATTCTGGTGGAAGCTGGCGGCGCGAGCATCCTTACCGATCCGGTACTGAGTTACACCTACGAAAACAACATCTCGCGTTACACGTACGAAGATCTGCCCGAGAAGATCGATTGCGTGTTGATCACGCACAACCACCAGGATCACCTGCTGTTTGAGACTTTGCTTCAGCTACGCTCGAAGATCGGCACCATCGTTGTTCCCAGGAATGCCGGTGGCTCGCTGCAGGATCCGTCGATGAAGCTGATTTTGCAGCAGTGTGGCTTCAAGAACGTGGTTGAGTTCGAGGAGATGGAAGAGGCGGAGTTCGGCCCGCTTCATCTGACTACGCTGCCATTCTTGGGCGAACACGGCGATCTCGACATTCGAACGAAGCTTGCTTACCTGGTTCGGGTGAATGGGCACTCGCTGCTCTTCGCAGCCGATTCCTGCAACATCAGTCCGGAAATGTACCAGCATGTCCATAAAGAGATCGGCGATGTGGATGTGGTTTTTCTGGGGATGGAATGTGCGGGCGCGCCGATGTCGTGGCTTTATGGACCCCTTCTGACGGAAAAGATGGAGCGGGCGAAAGACCATTCGCGGCGGCTCGCGGGATCGAATTACGAACGGGCTAACGATATCGTGGAACGCTTCCACTGCCGGGAACTTTACGTCTACGCAATGGGACAGGAGCCGTGGCTGAACTATGTGATGAGCGTGAAATATACGCCGGAGTCGCATCCGATTGTGCAGTCGGATAAGTTGCTTGCGGCTTGCGCGCAAAATGGAATCGTCGCCGAGCGACTCTTCGGTGAAAAGGAAATCCTTCTCAGTTCGCCTTGTTTAGCCACACTTCAATCGAAATGAATTCGACAACCCTAAGCAGAACAATCGCCAGCAACTCCCGCAACACGGAGACCGTTGGTCCGGGAACCTCTTCAGAAGAGCGGCGGCGGCTTCTGGTCAACTGGAACAAGACCGCGGCGGATTATCCCCGCCATCTTTGCGTCCACCAGGTGTTCGAGGAGGAAGCGGCGCGGCGTCCTGAGGCGGTTGCGGTGCGCTTTGAAGACGAGGCACTGACTTACCGTGAGCTGAACGAGCAAGCGAACCAGTTGGCCCATAGGCTTCGCGAACTTGGAGTTGGGCCGGAAGTGATGGTGGCAACGGCGATTGAGCGCTCGCTCGAAATGGTGATTGCACTTCTGGGAATCCTGAAGGCCGGGGGAGCGTTTGTTCCGCTGGATATGAATTATCCGGCAGAACGCCTGGCATTCATGATGGTTGATACGAAGGCGCCGGTAATGGTTGTGCAGGTGGAAGCTATCGAGCGGCTAGCCAGCCAGAGCTGGCTACGAGCGCAGTTGGTAGCCGTTGATGACGACGCGAAAGAAATCGACCGGCAGAGCAAGGAGAATCCCCAAATCTCACCAGCGCGGAGAGTCTGGCCTATGTGATGTACACGTCGGGATCAACGGGCCGGCCGAAAGGCGTGATGGTGCCGCATCGTGCGGTGGTGAGGCTGGTGAAGAATACCGATTACATCGAGTTCACGGAACACGACGTCTTTCTGCAATTTTCGCCGGTCTCGTTTGACGCTTCGACATTTGAGATCTGGGGACCGCTTCTCAACGGCGGCAGCGTAGCGGTCGCGTCACCGCGAACGCACGCACTCGATGAGATCGGGGCCACGATTCGCAAACATGGGGTGACGACGGCGTGGCTGACGGCCGGGCTCTTCAATCTGATGATCGAGCAAAGGGCCGGCGATCTTAAGCCTCTGCGGCAATTGCTGGCAGGCGGTGACACGCTTTCGGTGCCGCATGTGAAGCAGGCTTTGAAGAATCTGCCCAATTGCCGGCTGGTGAACGGGTATGGGCCCACGGAGGGGACGACGTTTACCTGCTGCCGTACGATCACGGTCGAGGATGCCGAGGGCACGTCGATTCCAATCGGGCGTCCGATTGCCAATACGCAAGTGTACATACTGAGCGTGGACGGCAGTCCAGTGGCGGTTGGCGAAGAAGGTGAGCTGTATGTGGGCGGAGACGGCGTAGCGCGCGGATACCTGAACCAGCCAGAGCTTACGGCAGAGCGTTTTGTACAAAACCCGTTTTGTGATGACCCTAGTGCCAAGCTTTATCGGACCGGCGACCTGGCTTGCTATCGCGCGGATGGGACCATCGAATTTCGCGGCCGGATCGATCAGCAGATCAAGATCAGCGGCTATCGAATTGAGCCGGGCGAGATTGAAGCGGCACTGGCCGCGCACCCTGAGATCAAGAGCGCGGCAGTGGTGGCGCGGCAGGATGGGCCGGGGCAGAAGAAGCTGATCGCGTATGTGGTTCCAAAAAACGGGAGCCATTCGGCTGCGGAACTGCGCACGTATTTGGAACAGAAACTTCCAGCCTACATGCTGCCGGGCGCGCTGGTCGCTGTCGATGCGCTTCCACTCTCGCCCAACGGAAAATTGGATCGGGACGCTCTGCCGTCGCTGGATTCAATAAGAGCGCAAGCTCCAGACGGGGGTGCAGCCGCAAAGTCGGAACTGGAAGGGAAAATTGCGGAAGTTTGGGCAAAAGTGCTGGGCTTGAGCGAGGTGGGGCCAGAGGTCAACTTTTTCGATATCGGGGGCGATTCGCTCTCGCTGCTGGAAGTGCACGCGGAATTGCAGAAAGTGGTGGATGCGGAAATCCAAGTAGTCGATCTTTTCGACTACACGACGGTGCGCTCGCTCGCCAAGAGGCTGGGCGGAAGCGCGCAAAGAAGTCTGCAGGCAGCCCAGGACAGGGCACAGCAACAAAGGGCAGCCTGGCAACGCCAGAAAGCCAACCGAACGACCTAGCCAAGCGCGATTGCAGCGCACCTTCACTCGCAGGAGAAGTGCAATGGAACAGTCAGTGGAAATGGCCGATCTGAACAAACAATGGTCAACGGATGCGCGGTGGCGCGGGGTGGTTCGTCCGTATGAGGCGAGCGACGTGCGCCGGTTGCAAGGCTCGATTCGAATCGAGCACACGTTGGCACGGCATGGAGCGGAGAGACTGTGGGGCCTGCTGCGCTCGGAGAGTTACGTGCCGGCGCTGGGAGCGGTGACGGGCAACCAGGCGGTGCAGCAGGTAAAGGCCGGGCCTGAAGGCGATCTATGTGAGCGGCTGGCAGGCGGCGGCGGACGCGAATGAGGCGGGCACGATGTATCCGGACCTGAACCTGTATCCGTCGGACTCGGTTCCGAAACTGGCGGCCCGGTTGAATCAGGCGCTGGTGCGGGCGGACCAGATTGCATACGAACAGGGCCAGAACGGTGTTCACTGGTTTGCTCCCTTGGTAGCCGACGGGGACACCGGTTTTGGGGGGCCGCTGAATTCGTTTGAATTAATGAAGGCGATGATCGAAGCCGGGGTGGCGTGCGTGCACTTCGAGGATCAGTCGTCCTCGGCGAAAAAGTGCGGTCACCTGGGCGGGAAGGTACTGGTGCCAACCAAAGACGCGGTGCAGCGGCTGATCGCGGCCCGTCTGGCTGCCGATGTGATGGGAGTTCCCACGCTCATCATGGCGCGAACGGATGCGGAGAGTGCCGGGTTGCTGACCAGCGATGCTGACCAGTACGACCACGAGTTTATGACCGGGGAGCGCACGGAGGAAGGCTTGTTTGTAATTCGCAAAGGCGTAGAAGCGGCGATTGCGCGCGCCCTGGCGTATGCACCGTATGCGGATCTGATATGGTGCGAAACTTCGACACCCGACCTCAAGGATGCGCGGGAGTTTGCCGAGGCGGTGCTGCGGCACTATCCCAACAAGATATTGGCTTACAACTGCTCGCCGTCGTTTAACTGGAGAAAGCATCTTGACGAGACCATGCTCGGGAAGTTCCAGCTGGAACTGGGTGCGATGGGATACAAATTCCAGTTTGTAACCCTGGCTGGATTCCACGCGCTGAACCTCTCGATGTTCGATCTGGCGCGCGCGTACAAAGAGAACGGAATGGCGGCCTACTCACGTCTGCAGGAGAAAGAATTCGGCCGGGAGCGCGATTTCGGGTACGAAGCGGTAAAGCACCAGCGCTTCGCGGGGACGGGATACTTCGATGCCGTGCAGCAGACAATCACCGGAGGAATGGGCTCGACGCTCGCATTACGCGGTTCAACCGAGGCCGAGCAGTTTGGAGACAACGGTGCGGGCAAGAGCGGCGCGGGGGCAAAAATGATGTCGCGGGCAACGGAAATGGGCACGGGAAGATCAATAGGAAGATGAACGGAAAGGCCAGTCCCGCGCCGGCGGCTGATCCGGGACACCGCTCGAAGAATCCTGCCGAAACGACTGTCTAAATCTGCTCACAGCGTTTGAATATGTGCACAGATAGCAACCGTGAGCCACAGCGCGATCCCAAATGCGAGATCGCCTTACCACTATCGGCTACCTACTTTACTGACCTCGAATTCTACTAAGGAATCAGCCGAATATGGATCAATATCTCTGTGTTGCGCCGGACGTGAAGCTAGGAGAAGGCGTGAAGCTGTCGAAGTTCATCAATCTGTACGGTTGCGAGATCGGTGACGAGACAAAGATCGGAGCATTTGTCGAGATTCAGAAGAACGCGACGGTCGGCCGGCGCTGCAAGATTTCGAGCCACACGTTCGTTTGCGAAGGCGTGACGATCGAGGACAACGTGTTCATCGGGCACGGCGTGATGTTTATCAACGACATGCTATCCGCGCGCGACGAACGCCAAGGCGGGTTGCAGACCGAGGCGGACTGGAAAGTCGAGCGCACGGTGGTCAAGAAGGGAGCGTCGATCGGGTCCGGCGCGACGATTCTTGCCAATGTGACGATTGGCGAAAACGCGATCGTAGGTGCTGGCAGCGTGGTCACGAAGGACGTGCCGGCCAATGCATCGTGGGCGGCAACCCGGCAGGGTGTCTCGCAAGATTGAATCCGCGGTGGAGGCGATCAAGTAGCACAGCGAATGACAATGTGAATGGCATTCCGTTTCTGGATCTGGTGACTCCGCATGTTGAGCTGAAGCAGGAGCTGACGAAGGTGTTCCAGAAAGACATTGCGCACCGCCGGTTTCATCGGCGGTCCCGATGGTGGAGGAATTTGAAAAAGCGTTTGCTGCCTTTTGCAGCACGAGCCAGTTGCGGTGGCGGTCAGCAGCGGAACGGATGCGTTGCGTTTCGCGATCATGGCAGCGGGATTGAGACCGGGCGATGTCGTCGTGACGGTTCCGAACACGTTTATCGCGACGACCGAAGCGATCTCGCAGGCGGGCGCGCATGCCGGAGTTCGTCGATATCGACGAGCGCACCTATAACATGGATCGCGGCGCAAACTGCGCGAGTATCTGGAGAAGCGCTGCACGGTGACCGAGCAGGGGCAGCGTGATCAGCAAGCGCAGTGGCCGAAGAGTAACGGCGATCGTGCCTGTGCATCTATACGGGCAGATGGCCGACATGGACGCGATTCTCGAGCTGGCCGAGCAGTACGGCCTGATTGTGATCGAGGATGCATGCCAGGCGCACGGTGCGAGTATTTCTCGAAGAAGTTGAACCGCTGGTGCAAGGCCGGCTCGATGGGGCGCGCCGGAGCGTTCAGTTTTTATCCGGGTAAGAACCTGGGAGCTTGTGGCGAAGGTGGAGCGGTTACAACCAACGACAATCATCTGGCAGACGCCGTGAAGATGATCCGGGATCACGGCCAGGCGAAGAAGTATTACCACGACATGGAGGGATACAACGGCCGCCTGGATGCCATTCAGACAGGCATTCTGAGCGTGAAGCTGGAGCACCTGCCCGATTGGAACGCGAAACGGCGGGAGCGGGCCGAAGAATACAAACAGCTGTTTGCAGCGTGCGACGCAGGCATAGAACCGCCGTTCGAACCTTCCTGGTCGCGCGCCGTCTATCACCTGTATGTGGTTCGCACGCAGGACCGCGATGGAATGATGGACGCATTTGGCAAAGGCGGGCATTGGAACCAGGATTCACTATCCCATTCCGCTGCATCAACAGCGAGCCTATGAGTCGTTGGGCTACAAAACGGGAGACTTTCCTGTGGCTGAAAGAGTGGCGGGCGAAATTGTCTCGCTGCCCATGTTCCCGCATCTCACCGCACCACAGCAGGCTAGTGTGGTGAATCAGATGGCTCGATTTTCGGCCAGTGTGCTGACGGGAGCGAAATGATCAGCGAATCGAACCCTGGAGCGCGTGCGCGCATGAGGGGTTCGGCGGCAGCCTTGGCAGGATGGAGTTCCTAAGATGGCAACGACAGAAGCAATCGCTCCGACGGCCGTAGAGACGGTACAGGCGCGTCCGCAGCGGAAAATCTGGATTGATCTCGACAATTCACCGCACGTGCCCTTTTTCCGTCCGATTATCGAGGAACTGAAGGGGCGGGGGTACGAGCTGTTCGTGACCGCTCGCGACGCCTACCAGGTGAAGGAGCTGATGGAGTTTTACGGTGTGGAAGGAAGAGTAATCGGAAAGCACTACGGCAAGCACAAGAGCCTGAAAGCCATCGGCACGATCTGGCGGGCTCTGGCACTGATCTGGATGGTGCGGAAAGAAAGGCCGGATATTTCCTTATGCCACGGGTCGCGTGGATGCTTGATCACGTCGAAAGTGCTGGGAATTCCCAACGTCACGATTGCCGACTATGAACACACGACCGGGGTCCCGTGGATACGCCCGACCTGGTTGATGCTGCCAAATGTCGTCTCGGGAGACCGCATCGGCGACGGCGCATTCAAAGTCCTGAAGTATCCGGGGATCAAGGAAGACGTTTATTTGCCATCGTTCAGGCCGGATGGAAGCTTGCGGAAGCGGCTAGGCATCCCTTCTGGAGCGCTGGTAGTGACGGTGCGCCCGCCAGCGACCGAAGCACATTACCACAATCCCGAGGCGGACCTTCTGCTGAAGGCGGCGTTGCGCCGGTTTGTGGCAGACGCGGAGGCGCAGGTCATTCTCCTGCCGCGGAACAAAAGGCAAGACGCGGAATTGCGGAAAGAGTGGCGCGAAGCGATCGCGGCCGGCAAGATCGTGATCCCGGACCACGTGGAAGATGGGATGAACCTGATCTGGAATTCGGATCTGGTGATCTCTGGCGGCGGGACGATGAATCGCGAGGCGGCGGCGATGCGGGTGCCGGTGTACAGCATTTTCCGCGGCAAGATCGGCGCGGTCGATCAATACCTGGCGCACCAGGGGCGGCTGGTTTTGCTGGAGAGCGTGGAAGATGTAAGTACAAAGATCCTCGCGGTGCGCCGGCCGAAGACAGCCAAACCGCAAGAAGAGCGCGTACCGGCGCTCGAGACCGTAGTCGACAACATCGTGCACGTTCTCGATACGGACCTGCCTGCTTGGCAATAGCGGACATGAGAATGGCGACCGTTGAGGCGAGCGGCCGGGAGCCGGCGGAAGCGCGAAACTTGAGCGCTTCGTACGTCCTTATTACCCCGGCCAAGAACGAAGAAGAGCTGCTCGCCCAGACGATCGAATCGGTGCTCAAGCAGACCATCCTGCCGATCAAATGGGTCATCGTGAGCGACGGATCCACGGATGGAACAGAGGAGCTTGTTCGGCGGTACGCCAGAGAACATGAATGGATCGAGCTGGTAGCCCTGCCGGAAAGGAAAGAAAGACATTTCGCAGGAAAAGTGCACGCATTCAACGCCGGCTACGAGAAGTGCGGCATCTCGATTACGCCGTGATTGGGAACCTGGATGCGGACGTCACTTTCGAGGAAGAAAGTCACTTTGAATTCATGCTGGCCGAGTTCGCGAGGACCCCGAAATTGGGAGTCGCGGGCAGCGGGTATCGGGAAGGCGATGTCGTTTATCCATACCGGTTCACCAGCCTGGAGGATGTTGCGGGCGCATGCCAGCTTTTCCGTCGGGAATGTTTTGAGGAGATCGGAGGCTACCCGGCGCTGAAAGCGGGCGGCATCGACGTGATTGTGGTGTTCAGCGCGCAGACCAAGGGATGGCAGACGCGGACGTTCGCGGAAAAGATGTTTCGCCACCACCGGAAAGTGGGAAGCGCCCAGCATGAAAATGAGTACGCGAAACTGCTGCACCAGGGGAGCAAGGACTATATTCTCGGCAGCCATCCCGGATGGGAAGTGCTCCACAGCCTATACCAGATCAAGAATCGGCCTTATGTGATCGGTGGAATGCTGCTGCTGGCGGGATATATCCGGGCGATGTTGAGGGGACGGACAGAATCATTCCTGCGGAGTTTGATGAAAATCCGGCAAAAGGAGCAGATGCAGCGTTTGCTGAAAATTGTCCGTCAGACGCTTGGAGCGTGAGGGTACTCCGGCGTCATTTGCGCGTTCCAGCGCCTAAAAGACAATGAATCCGGAAGCGCCTCACATCAGCGTATGCATCTGCACGTACAAGCGTCCGCATCTCCTGGAACGTCTTCTCAATAAGCTGGGGGAGCAGGAAACGCGTGGGGCGTTCACTTTTTCCGCGGTCGTGGCGGACAACGACTCGGCCAAATCGGCGCGCCGGGTGGTCGAGGCCTTCCAGCATTCTTCGGGCCTGCCGGTTTGTTACTGTGTCGAACCCCGCCAGAATATCGCTCTCACCCGGAACAAGGCGCTTGAGAACGCGAGCGGCGAGTTTGCAGCATTCATTGACGACGACGAGTTCCCAGCCGTCGACTGGCTGCTGACGCTCTACCAGGCGTGCGAAACATACAGGGTGGATGGCGCGATCGGTCCTGTCCAACGTCACTTCGACGAGAAGCCTCCCGTGTGGATCGAGAGGGGCAACTTCTACGAGAGAGCGACCTACGCGACTGGGCTGATCATCGACTGGAGCAAGGGACGAACAAATAACGTCCTGGTGCGGCGGGAGATCATTCCTGCCGGCGAACAGGCGTTCCGGCCCGAGTTCCGCACCGGAGAAGACCAGGATTTCTTCCGGCGGATGATCGAAGCGGGACACCGTTTCGTCTGGTGCAACGAGGCGGTTGTTTATGAAGTGGTTCCGCCGGTGCGCTGGAAACGTTCATTCATGTTGCGCCGGGCGCTGCTGCAAGGGTCGGCTGCGGTGCTCCATCCGGGTTTTGGGGCGAGGGACGTCGGACGCTCGCTGATTGCGGTTCCGGCATATGCGCTGCTCCTCCCTTTTACGCTGTTGTGGCGGCATGATCGTTTTATGGCTTTTTCAATCAAGCTCTGCGATCACCTAGGAAAATTGCTGGCGGTCATGAAGATCAATCCGATCCGGGAGCCTTATGTCACAGAGTAAGCCGGAAGTCGAGAGCCTGCCGGGAAACGTCCGGTTCGTGGCAAGTCCCGACGACCGCATTTTGATCACGGGAGCCAGCGGATTCATTGGATCGCGAGTGGTCGAGACGCTGCTGCGGATGGGGTTTGGCAATCTGGTGTGCCTGGTGCGTTCGACCAGCGATCTGACCCGGCTGGATGCGATGGAACGTCCTGCGGGAGCAAAGGTTAAGGTAATCAAGGGGAATCTGCTGTCCCCGGAGGACTGCGCGACGGCAGCCGAAGGCGTCGCGGTCATTTTTCACCTGGCGGCGGGGGGAAGCGACAAGTCTTATCCCGACGCCTTTATGAATACGGTCATCACCACGCGGAATCTGCTGGAGGCTGGGCTGGCGCAAGGGACACTGCGGCGCTTTGTGAACATCAGCTCGCTGGCGGTGTATTCGAATCGGGATAAGAAAGGGAATCTGCTCAACGAATCGTCGCCGGTGGAGGCGCGACCGGAATTGCGCGGGGACGCATACTGTTTCGCGAAGATCAAACAAGACGAAATCGTGGCCGAGTACTGCCGCCGCAGCGGGCTTTCCTATGCGATCATCCGGCCGGGCTACGTATACGGGCCGGGGAAGTCTAGTATTTCAAGCCGCGTGGGAATCGATACGTTTGGCGTTTTTTTGCACATGGGAGGATGGAACAAGCTCCCTCTGACGTATGTGGACAATTGCGCGGAAGCGATTGTGCTGGCGGGACTGAACGAAGGCAGTGCAGGCGAGGTGTTCAACATAGTGGACGACGATCTGCCCTCCAGCCAGAAGTTTCTGCGTCTCTATAAGAGGCGGGTGAAAAAGTTCCGGTCGTTCTACATGCCCCATTGGATGAGCTACGCGCTTTGCCGGACTTGGGAGCGCTATTCGAATTGGTCGGAGGGACAGCTTCCTCCCGTATTCAACACACGGCGGTGGCATGCGCTGTGGAAGAGCACGCGGTACTCAAACGAAAAGCTGAAGCGCATGGGTTGGAAGCCCAGAGTATCGATGGCGGAAGGGCTGGAACGATACTTCCAAAGTTGCCGGGAGAGAGGGACGCTTGCTTAGAGTAGCGATCATCGGATGCGGCAAAATCGCCGACTCGCACGCTTCGCAGATTCAGCGAATCAAGGGCTGCAAGATGGTCGGCGTCTGCGACCGCGAGCCGCTCATGGCCAAGCAGCTCTACGAGCGGTTTCCAGTCGAAGCGCATTTCAGCGACGTTGAACGGATGCTGAGCGAGGCGCGGCCGGATGTGGTTCACATCACGACCCCGCCACAAGGCCATTTCGACCTGGCAATGCTTTGCTTGGAGCGCGGCGCCCACGTCTACGTCGAGAAGCCGTTCACGCTATACGAGGAAGAGGCGCGCAAAATCATCGCGTGCGCCCAGTCGAAGGGCCTCAAGGTGACGGTGGGTCACGACGCGCAATTCGGCACGGCGGCGCGGCGCATGCGCGCCCTGGTAGAGACCGGTTTTCTCGGCGAACGGGCGGTGCAAATCGAAAGTTATTACTGTTACGAAATGGGCAAGTCGGCTTATGCCAGCGCCCTGCTGACCGACAAGAAACACTGGGTGCGCCGTCTGCCGGGCAAACTGCTTCAGAACGTCATCAGCCACGGCATCGCCAGGATCGCGGAGTTTCTTACGACCGAGACGCCGAAGGTCATTGCCTACGGTTTCACGAGCCCGCTTTTGAAAAGCATGGGCGAGAAAGAGATCATCGACGAGTTGCGAGTCATCATCGCGGAAGGGGAGAGCACGGCGGGATACTTCACGTTTTCGTCGCAGATGCGCCCCCCGCTTCACGAATTTCGGGTCTACGGCACGGAGAACGGATTGATTCTGGATCCCGATCAGGAGACGCTGCTCAAGATCCGTGGAACCCGCTTCAAAAGCTATCTCGAGAAGTTCGCGCCTCCAGCAATCTTCGCCAAACAGAATTTGCAAAATCTGGCGTGGAATGTGCGGGCGTTTCTTGCCAACGATTTCCACATGACCTCGGGAATGAAGTTCCTGATCGAGTCGTTCTACGCCGCGGTGCGGGACGAAGGCCCGCTTCCGATTTCCTATCGCGAGATTATTCTGACGGCGCACATCATGGATGCGATCTTTGCCCAACTCGGACAAGAGGCTGCGCCGGAGAAGTTACAAAGGGAGTTTGCGGTAAGTTTGCCAGGCTAGGAAATCGCAAAGCGGATTTTTTATTCGGAGAGGTCGCCGTTGGCTAAGGCAGCGGCCGGAACATTGGCTGCGGTGGGTCATTCCATCCGGGGGTTCGAATCCTTCCCCTCTCCGCCATTTTTGTTTTTACGCCCCATAAAAAGAACAGCCGCTGGCGACGGCGCCGGAACAGGGAGACTTGCATGAAGGTTTGCGGCAGCGAGGTTCGGATCAAGGGAAACCTGATTCGGATTGCCGCCCTCGACGCGGATACGTACGAATACTTCGACGATCCGCGTGCGGCAATCAAGGAATTGGAACAGAGCGGAACCCGCGTCGACCTTTTCACGTTCATGCAGGGGCTGACGGAACCAGAGCCCAAGTACCCGTTTCAAATGGAATGGGACAACCTGGCCGCGCTGCCGATTTCGACCTTCGACAAATGGTGGAACGAGCAGATCGGCTTCAAGGCGCGAAACAAAGCCAAGCAGGCGGAAAAGAAGGGCGTGGTCATTCGCGAGGTGCCGTTTGATGGAACGCTGGTGCAGGGAATTCACGCCATCTACGGCGAGTGCTCGGTCCGGCAGGGAAAGCCGTTCGCGCACTTTGGCAAGGACGAAGCGACCGTTGGCCGCGAAGCGGGGACTTACCTTGACCGGAGTATTTTCATCGGCGCATTTTTCGAAGACCGCCTGATCGGTTTTGTGAAACTGCTCACCGACAGAGCCGGCACGCAGGCTGGATTGTTGCACATCGTCTCCATGATCAGCCATCGGGACAAAGCTCCCACGAATGGGCTGCTGGCGCATGCGGTGCGCGCTTGCGCGGAGCGGAAAATTCCGAACCTGGTTTATTCGCGGTACAGCGAAGGCAACAAAGAGCGCGACAGCCTGATGGACTTCAAGGAACGCAACGGCTTCAAACGCGTCAACCTGCCCCGCTACTACGTGCCACTGACGTATTGGGGACGGTGCGCATTGCGCCTGCGCCTGCATAAGCGGCTGGCGGATCGTATTCCCGAAGGCGTTCTTGTGAGAATCCGGCAAGTCCGCGATGCCTGGTACAACCGCAAACTACAGTCGGTATCGGAAGCGCTCTAGAAGAAAGTCCATGCCCGGAATCGTTGGTCTGATCACGCGGCTTCCTCGCGAGCGCGCCGAGCGCGAGTTGTTAGCGATGCTCGAAACGTTGCAGCACGAGTCGTTTTACACAAGCGGCACGTGGAGCGATGAAGGCTCGGGCGTCTACGTTGGCTGGTGCGTCCGGAAGAACTCGTTTTCCGACGGAATGCCGGTCCGGAATGAGCGTGGTGATGTCACCCTGGCCTTTTCGGGCGAGGAGTTTCCCGAGCCCGGAATCGCCGCACGGTTGCGCGAGCGCGGGCACGACGTGGAATCGACTGGCCCTTCGTATCTGGTTCATCTCTACGAAGAGGATCAATCGTTTCCCAAGGGACTGAACGGGCGGTTTCATGGCCTTTTGGCGGATCGCAGCCGGGGGCAGGCAATCTTGTTCAACGACCGCTATGGCATGGAGCGGCTCTATTGTCATGAGTCGGCAGAAGGCTTCTATTTTGCCGCCGAAGCCAAAGCAATCCTTGCGGTCCGTCCCGAGCTGCGGAGACCGGACCGGCGCGGACTGGGCGAGTTTGTGGCTTGCGGCTGCGCCCTGGGGAACCGGACATTGTTTGAAGGCATCGAGTTGCTGCCGCCCGGCTCGGTGTGGACTTTCCGGCAGGGCCGCCTCGAGCGGAAAACAGCATACTTCCAACCCGAAGAATGGGAGAACCAGGATCAACTAAGCGCCGAGGACTACTATCGGCGACTGCGCAGCGCCTTCACCAGAACTCTCCCGCGCTACTTCGACGGGCAAGAGCCGGTTGCCATGTCCCTGACCGGGGGCTTCGACAGCCGGATGATCATGGCGTGCCACAAAGCGGAACCGGGGACGCTGCCTTGTTACACCTTTGGCGAGGACGAGGGCAAGCGGCAGTGCCGGGACGTTGTGGTCGCGCAACAATTGGCCCAAGCGTGCGGGCAGCCGCATCGGATCATTCCCGTGGGCGCCGAGTTCTTATCCCGGTTCGCTCATTACGCCGAACGCACGGTGTATCTGACGGACGGATGCCTGAGTCTGGTTCATTGTCCGGATCTTTACTTGAACGAGCGGGCGCGCGAGATTGCACCCGTCCGGATGACCGGAAACTATGGCAGCGAAGTGCTTCGCTTCTCCCGCGCGTTCGGGCCGGGAGATCCGCTGCCGGGGCTGTTCAATGACGATTTTCTCGGCGACATCAAAGCCGGAAAAGAGACCTATGGGGAACTGAGCCGGTGCCATCCGGTTTCCTTCGCGGTGTTCCGGCAGGCTCCCTGGCATCACTATGGGTTGTTGGGGTTGGAGCAAACGCAGCTCGCATTGCGGTCGCCCTATTTGGATAACGAAGTGGTGCAAACCGTATTCCAGGGGCCGCTGTCGCACGAGGTGGCTGGCGCGGCTTGCATGCGCCTCATCAGTGATGGGAACGCCGATCTGTGGCGCATCCCAACGGACCGCGGTGTGACGGCAAACCGTCTGACGGCTGCCGGAAGAGTCCGGAGATTGGCACTCGAGTTCTTTTTCAAAGCCGAGTACGCCTACGACCAGGGCATGCCGCAGTGGGTGGCGAAGATCGACCACGCGTTTTCGGCATTGCATTTTGACCGGCTGTTCCTCGGAAGACACAAGTTTCACCACTTCCGCATCTGGTACCGCGACACGCTGGCAAAGTATGTGCGCGAAGTGCTCCTCGACCCGCGAAGTTTGAGCCGGGACTATCTGCGGCCCGAGCGGGTGCACGAGATTGTGCAAGGGCACACCAGCGGACGCCGCAACTACACAAGCGAGATTCACAAGCTGTTGACGCTCGAGCTGATGCACCGGCAATTTTTCGATTCGAAGGGAAGCGCAGGATCGGCGGGCGTTTCCCCGCGGATAGCGGCAATTCCTTTACAGCCCGCTCTTCCGCGGGCGTGATTCGGGGCGGCACAAGAATCCGTGGCAACGACAGCGATGGCAACTACAACGACAGCAACAACGACGGCCGCAATGACAGCGACGGCAACGACGGCAGGTTCGCCAAACCGGATTTCGGCGCTCGATTTCACCAAGGGCGCCCTTGTGCTGTTGATGATCGTGTATCACTGGCTGAACTATTTCGTTGCCGCCGAAGGCGACTTTTACCGCTATCTGAGGTTCGTGACGCCTTCGTTCATTCTCATCACCGGCTTCCTGATTTCAAACGTATACCTTTCGAAATACGACCTCAGCGATACCAGGCTCGGAAAGCGGCTGGCGCAGCGCGGCGCGAAGGTCATGGGAATATTCATCGTCCTGAACCTGATTATCGACCTTTTGCTGCACCGCGCGGATATGGCAACAGTGGGCGGACCATGGTCGCCGCGCACATTGGAACTTGTCTATGTCAGCGGAAACACCGAAATGGCCACCGGCAAGGTGGCGGCATTTTACATTTTGGTGCCTATCAGCTACTTGCTGTTGCTGTCGGCCGTGCTCATACTGATCTCCCATTACAAGTACGTATTTCTATATGCTTTCGTGCTGTTTCTAGTGGTCGTATCTGCGATGGAGTTGGCTGGCGCCAAGAGCGCGAACCTGGAGTTGCTGACAATTGGACTGTTGGGAGTGAGCTTGGGATACGTTCCGATCGGCAAGATCAACCGGCTGATCGCCCACCCGTATGTCCTTCTGGCGGCCTATGCGTGCTACCTGCTGGCGATTACGCGCTGGAACGCGATTTATCCGCTGCAGATCTTCGGTGTCTGCCTGAACGTCATCCTGATCTTCCTGCTGGGAACCGTGGCTGGCGACAACAGTTTCGTTGCAAAGACCGTAATTTTGCTCGGTAAGTACTCGCTGGTGGGATATATCGTCCAGATCGCGGTTCTGCAGATACTTAGCAGGGGGCTCCGCAGCGTGAACCTGGGTCTGGCAGCGCGCGGCGGCTGCTTTGTGGCTGCCATTGTTTTGACGATTGCAAGCGTCGAGGTGCTGCATCGGGCGCGAGCGAAATCGGCGGCGGTGGATGGCATGTATCGGGCGGTCTTTGCATAAAGAGGCGTGCGTTGGTAAGGATTGTTTGTAGGAGTCAATGTCCCCTGGAATAGCGACGGCGCTTTGCCTGGCCCTGATGGCGGCGTGTTACTCGGCTCGACCGGGACCGGGCACGAGTATCGCTGGCGCTGTGGATACCGATGGCGTGGCTGGCCATCTGCGCCTCGCGCACGGTGGGGGAGTGGCTGGCCGGCTCCATTGGCAAGGGCATGACCGCTGCGAGCCTCGAGGAAGGGGGTTCGACGGACGCGGCGATTTTTGCCGCTATGGTGGTTGCCGGAATTGCGGTACTGGTGGCACGAAGGCGGCGCGTGGGGAGAATCCTGCTGGCCAACGGGCCGCTGCTCTTTTTCCTTTTTTATTGTCTGCTCAGCATCGGTTGGTCGGACTTCTCGATGGTGGCGTTCAAACGCTGGATCAAGGAGTTGGGGGATCTGACCATGGTGTTGATTGTTCTCACCGACCCCAAACCGGCGGCAGCACTAAAGCGCTTCTTGACCTGGCCGGGATTTGTGCTGGTGCCACTCTCCATTCTGCTCATTCGCTACTACCCAAGCTTGGGACGCGACTACAGCGATTGGAACGGGGAGGCGTACAACGTCGGCGTAGCCACGGGAAAGAACGGCCTTGGGTATGTCTGCCTGATCTTCGGACTGGGAGCGGTGTGGTCGATATTGTCCGCGTGGAAGCGTCGGAGTGAGAAGCACGCGAACAGGCAACTCTTGGCCAGCCTGGTGCTCCTTGTTCTGACCCTTTGGGTGTTTCACATGGCGCATTCAGCAACCTCGTTCGGTTGTTTCTTCATTGGAACCACCTTGCTTCTGATTGCCAGGAGGCCCAGCATCCGGCGCAGTCCGGTTATTGTTCACTGCATCGTGGCAGGCATCCTGTTCGTGGTGGTGTACGGCCTTTTTCTCAACCCCCAAGCCGGACTGACCGACGTTGTGGGCAGAGATGCGACGCTGACGGGCCGGACGCGCATCTGGGAAGACGCTCTCAAGTTGACAGTGAACCCCGTGATCGGAGCCGGTTACGAAAGCTTTTGGATGGGGAATCGGCTGGAGGCGATGTGGCTCGCCAACGGAGAGCATCTGAACCAGGCGCACAATGGATATCTTGAGGTGTATTTGGACCTGGGGTGGGTGGGGCTAACGCTGGTCGCTGCGGTCATGCTTTGGGGTTACGGCAACGCGGTGCGGATACTCCGCTCGGCTCCTCTGCTGGGGAGCCTCAAAATCGCGTTTTTTGTGGTCGCGGCTATCTATAACTGCACCGAGCACGCATTCCGGGAACTGCATCCGGTATGGCTCATGTTTTTACTGGCGGTGGTGGCGATTCCGCCGAGTCTGCGCCAGGAGTTTCAGTGAGGCCTTTCGATCGGAACGGGACATTTCGCCAGACGGTGGCGGACGAACATCTCCGCAGCCGCTCCGTGAAAGGAGCGGGGGTGACGGTCTTCACGGGCGGATTCACGCTCGGGATACAGATGATCGCCACCGTGGTTTTGGCCCGGCTGCTGAGTCCGAGCGATTTTGGGCTGGTCGCTATGGTCACCACTTTCAGCCTGTTGCTCATCAACTTCGGGCTGAATGGTTTCACGGATGCGATCATCCAGCGGGAAAGCATCGACCACGGTCTGGTGAGCAATCTGTTCTGGATCAATGTAGGTGCGGGCGCGATTCTCACCTTGGCATTCGCCGCCGCAGGTTCGCTATTAGCGCACTTTTACCACGACGGCCGCATGAGATCGATTGCGGCGGCCATGTCCGCGACCATCTTTTGTACAACGCTTTCGGTGCAGCACCTGGCGCTCCTGAAGCGGGCCATGCGCTTTTCGGTGGTTTCGCTCAACGACATTATCGGACGAGCGCTTTCGGTGGCAGTTTCCATTGTGCTGGGCTTGCTGGGCTGGGGCTATTGGGCGCTGGTGGCGGGAGCGATTGCGCAGTCGATTGCCATGTTCGTGGGCGCATGGACGTTATGCCGTTGGGTTCCGAGCCTTCCGCGGCGGGTTCCGGGGACGGAGTCGATGGTGAAGTTTGCGATGCACGCCTACGGACGTTTCATCGCGAATTACTGCACATGGAATACGGACAACCTGCTGGTGGGATGGCAATTTGGGCCAGTCTCCCTGGGCTATTACAAAAAGGCTTATGACCTCTTTGCGCTGCCTGCGAGCCAGTTGGTGACGCCGCTGGCGGGAGTTGCGGTTTCCGCTCTCAGCCGGCTGAAGCACGACGCAGTGCAATACCGGCGTTATTTCCTGAGCGCCTTGCGCGTGATTGCGTTCGTGGGCATGGCGGTGGGCGCTGGCCTGACTCTGGTTGGACACGATGTGATTCGGCTGCTGCTGGGGCCAAAATGGGACGAGTCGGGACGAATCTTCGTTTATTTTGGACCCGGCATTGGGGTGATGCTTCTTTACTACACCGAACGGCTGGATCCACGTGTCTCTGGGTAGAGCGGATCGCTGGCTGCGTTGGGGGTTGGTGGAGTTCAGCGGCACGGTGTTGCTCTTCCTGGTGGGGTTGCATCGGGGAGGCGCGGGGATCGCCTTGGCTTGGACTGCTTCGTTTTGGATTCTGACCTGGCCCGGTTTCTGGTACGCGGGAAAGCCGATTCAGTTGAGTGTGTGGTCCGTGGTGGGCGCGGTGTGGAGATTTATCTGCGCTTCGGTAGTAGCCGGCCTTGCGGCTACAGTCATCATGCGGCCAGCGGCCACGTGGATGCCATCTGGCTGGGCCGGCGCTGCCACTCACATGGTGCTGACCTCGGTGCTGTTCCTGGCCCTTTACCTTGGAGCCGTCGTGGTTCTGCATGGCGGGTACAGTCCTCTGCAACAACTTGTCCGGCTCATGCTGGAGATGCTTCCACTGGAAAAGTTTTTCCGGCGCTCCTCGGGTAAGCCGGTGGTTCAAGGGGCGGAGCCGGTGGTCGCGGGATTTAGCGAGAAAGAAGCGGCGCTCTAGGCAAGAGTAGAACGCCGGTAGTCGGCGCTCAAAATCATATGTGCGGAATCGCAGGGTGGTACAGCCGTAAACCGGTAGCGGAAGGCTCGCTGCTCATGAAGAAGATGCTCTCTGAGCTGATTCATCGTGGGCCGGACGACGAGGGTCAGTATCTGAATGGCCCCATCGCGCTCGGGATGCGGCGTCTGAGCATTATCGACGTAGCCGGTGGCCATCAGCCGATCTGCAACGAAGATGGCACGGCGTGGGTTGTGCTGAACGGAGAGATCTACAATTTCAAAGAGTTACGGGGAGAACTGCAAGCAAAAGGGCACGTCTTTACGACCCACACGGATACGGAAGTCATCGTCCACGGTTATGAAGAGTGGGGGGACGACTGCCTCAAGCGATTGAACGGCATTTTTGGTTTGGCGATCTGGGATTCGCGGCGGCGGCGCGTCCTTTTGGCCAGAGATCATTTCGGGGTCAAGCCGCTCTATTTCTACCGCGACCAGCAGCGGCTCGTGTGGGCTTCGGAGATCAAGGCCCTGCTCGCGGACGCGACGATTCCCCGCGAGGTCGACCGTGAAGCGCTTGACCTGTATTTGACCTTCCGCTTTGTTCCTTCGCCCCGAACCATGTTCGCTGGCATCGAAAAGCTCGCCCCCGGGCACCGCCTCATCCAGGACGACAAGGGCTGCCGCATCGAGCGCTATTTCGAGCCTCCCGCTGAGGGACAAAACGAGCGGCGAAGCGAGGCGGAGTGGATCGCAATCCTCCAGGAACAATTGGAGGCGGCAGTCCGGCGGCAGATGATGAGCGATGTGCCGATCGGCGCGCTCCTGAGCGGCGGAGTCGATTCGGGAGTTGTGGTGGCGATCATGAGCCGCCTGACGAGCCACCCGGTGCGCACGTTTACGGTTGGATTCGCGGAGTGCGACGACATCAATGAGCTGAAGGAAGCGCGTGAAACTGCCGCGCTTTTCGGTGCGGAGCACAGAGAGGTAGTCCTGAGCAGTGTCGACTACCGGGATTTCCTGCAGAAAGCGATCTGGCACATGGATGAGCCGATTGCAACCACCTCGGCGCTTGCCATGTACTCGGTCTGTTGTCTGGCGCGCGAACATGTGACCGTGGTGCTGACCGGGCAGGGAGCGGACGAGCCCTTCGCAGGATATCCCCGGCATTGGGGTGAGCGATATGGGCAATTTTACCGGAGCGTGCCGTCTTTCCTGCGCGACCATGCGATTGCCCCGCTGATCGAGAGTTTGCCACGGCAGGAGCGGCTCAAACGGGCGGTGCGCAGCCTGGCAATCGACGATACCAGTGAGCGGTTTGCCAAGGTGTACGCCGTGTTCACCGACGGGATGAAGAGGAGCCTGTGGCAGCCTGGAATGCTTCCGGGTGCAGGCGCCGACCGCGTGCGCGAGACCATCGACTACTGGCGGAAAGGAATCGAAGACGCTGACCCGCTGGTGCAGATGACATACGTCGACACACGGCTTTCGCTGAGCGACGACCTGTTGACTTACGGCGACAAGATGTCGATGGCGGCATCGATCGAAGCGCGGGTTCCGTTCCTCGATCTGGAGTATATGAAGACGGTCGAAGCGTTGCCGCCGTCCTTGCGGATACGGGGCGGGACTCACAAGTACATTCACAAGAAGGCGGTCGCGAAATGGCTGCCGCCGGAGGTGATCCAGCGGCCGAAAAGAGGTTTCGACACTCCCGTGGACCAGTGGTTCCGGTCGGAACTTTCCGGATACGTGCGCGAGGTTTTGCTGGCGGCGGATTCCGGATGCCGCACCTACTTCGAGCCTTCTGCCATCGGCGCGCTGATCCGCGAGCACACGGGAGGCCGGCAGGATAACCGCAGGCAGCTGTTCGCGCTGCTTACCTTTGAGCTTTGGCACCGCCAGTTTATTGCGGGTAGTCAAGCGACGGCGGAGCGGCCTTTGGAACTGCACGAGGCCCGCTAATCTCCGTTCCAGTGGTCTTTAGTTTCGGATGTGCGGCCAGGAGGGCCTTTCTGTGATCGGCAATACCAGGGGGATGGGCGCGTCGGAGGGGTGGGGAGACTGGTTTTGAACGCCGGTACAAGGACCGTTGGGAAATGGCAGGCATTGAGTCTTGAGCCAAAGAACGAGAATGCCGCTGCACTTCCGTGTCTTGAAGGGGTCAACTGCTGTCATGTAAGGTGGCTACAGAATGATCCCCCACTTAGGGGCCAGCCTGGAACGGATGGCGCGGCTGCTACAGTCTAGCCAAACCGCCGCCCAAGGTAGCGGCCAGCCTCGGCTGGGGCATTCGTTGAAAGCTTCAGCGAGGTGAAATGAAAAGTAAAGTTCTACTCCCCCTTCTTTTCGCGCTGCTATTCTGCTCTGCCTTGGCAAACGCTCAACTTTGGTCTGGAATTCTTTCGCCCAGCCGGGCCGTCGACTGGTCACATGCCGGCGTAATCGGTGGAATTCCAAGCTCAAATTGGTCCCAATGTGTGACGACGGCCTGCAACACGGTTACGACGAACGGACCGTCAAGTACGGCAGCACAGATCAATGCGGCGATCGCATCAGCCCCAGCCAATAGCGTGGTATTGCTGCCGGCGGGAACTTATAGCCTTTCGAATGAAATCCTCTTACAGAGCAATGTTGTCCTCCGGGGCGCGGGCCCGATGCTGACCACTCTGCAATTCAAGTCCGGGGGATCGTCCTGCAAGCTGGCGGGAAACGAAAACGTAGGAATTTGCGGCAGCTTCAACTGGAACGGCGCTCCGGAAAACCTGACGACATGGACAGCTGGATATGCGCAGGGCAGCACGGTTTTGACTCTGGGTTCGGTTTCGGGATTGACGGCCGGGCAAGTGTTGATTCTGGATCAGGCAAATGACGGGTCCGATACTGGGGATATCTTTGTTTGCGACACGACGTCCTGTTCTACCGAAGGCGGCTCTCCGGGACGAACGGTAAAGGGAGTCGATCGCAATCAGCAGCAGTATGTGAAGGTGCAGTCGGTCAACAGCGGCACGAACCAGGTTACAGTTACCCCTGGTATCTATATGCCAAACTGGCGGTCTAGCCAAACCCCGTCCGCCTGGTGGGCCAATACAGTCATTCAAAATGCCGGGTTAGAGAACCTGACTCTCGATAACACCCAAAGCAACATGCTGACCGACGTCGCCATTTGGAATGCATACAATTGCTGGATCAAGAATGTGCGGTCGTTGATCAGTAATCGCAATCACGTGTGGCTCCAATATTCCGCGCACATCACGGTTCGCGACTCATATTTCTACGGTACCCTGAATTCGGCTACGTTGAGCTATGGGTTGGAGCCATGGCAATCGGGCGACTTGCTGATCGAAAACAACATCCTCGACCATATTGTTACACCGGTCCTTTTGGGCGGCACGTCGGGTACGGTGGTTGGCTACAACTATGAGGTGAACGGCACTACTTTCGCCTCAAATCCCGGTTGGTCGATGAACGGTCCGTCCTGGAGTCACGACGCCGGGACGGAAATGATCCTGGTCGAAGGCAACCAGGGCAGCGGATTGATGGAAGACGCAATCCATGGCACACATGCCATGCTGACCGCGTTCCGCAACACCTATTCGGGGAAACAAGTTCCCATCCGGACGCAACAGACGGTACCTATCATCCTCATGTCCTTTACGCGTTTCGACAACCTGATTGGCAACGTTCTTGGGACGCCCGGGTATCACACAACCTACGAAACGAACGAAGGTGCTTCGAGCACCGGTAAATGCGACGTAAGCATTTACAACCTGGGCTGGCCCACTTGCGAATGTGCCAAGGCAAATCCAGTTCCAGAGGATCCGCTGGTTGCCAGCACGCTGATGCGGTGGGGGAACTATGATGTGGTGAATGGTGCGCCACAGTGGAATTCTTCCGAGGTTCCAAGTGGCCTCGCGTCCTATGCGAACGCGGTTCCGGCCAACCACAACTTGCCGCCATCGTTCTATCTTTCGTCCCAGCCAGGCTGGTGGAGCGGCGCGCAGTGGCCCGCAGCCGGTCCGGATGTGTCCGGGGGGAGCGGCCCCGGCGGATACTCCTATACGATTCCCGCGGCAAGTTGTTACGCTTCGGGGACTCTCACAAAAGGCATACTGAATTTCGATGCCAGTAACTGCTATGGCGGTACGAATCTGCAACCGCCACAAAACCTGACTGCGACGGTGAAGTAGTTAAGTAGCCGCACTGTACAAAATGGAGCCGGGGCGGGCAGGTTCCGAAGCCCTTCTTGCCTGTCCCCGGATTCTTTCAAAGTGGAGCGAGCGCTCAAGCTACACCCGGCTGAGCGCCCCATCCAAAATCAAGAGTTCCGACCGGCTTTGTCAGCTTCTGAAAGAGTCTCTCCTGGATTTGTTCAACTTCCACTCTGTTTCGAAAAATAACCTATTCTTGCAGCCAGCGAGGATTGCGATAGGCAGGTAGCAGGCCGCCGAAGAACTTTTGGGCGGGCGCGCCCGAAATCGCGTCCGGTTCCATCCGGAGTGTTCCCCTCACAAAAAATGAAAACCACGCGCATTCAAGATTACTTCAGGTTCCCGGCACGTTATAGCGGTTTGACGGCACGCTCTCCGTTGTCCGAGGGGAGCGGCTACTTCCGCTTTGGCGGCCAGACTCTATACGGATGCTGCGTGGCTGCGCAGCCGGCAAAATCGCCGGAAGGTGTGCTTGAGGACCTGTCCGGTGCCGTCCGCTGCGAAGGCGGAAAGGTGTACCTCCCCTTTGACGCGGATCAGGTGGTCGATAGTTTACGCGGCGAGTTGTATGCCAAGGGCTGGGCGAACGGGCGGACAAAGTCGGTGCTGGCCAATCTTTATTATTTTGTAAGGCCGGGTTTGCCAGTGGCGGTGCGCAAGCATTTGCAGAAAATTCATTTAAGCGGCTGGCGGAAGATTCCGTTCCCGCATTGGCCGGTGGATCGGACCGTGGACCAGCTGATGGAACAGCTGCTGTTGCTGGCGATGCGGGCGCAGGGAGTGAAGCAAATCCCGTTCATCTGGTTCTGGCCCAAAGGAGCTTCTGGTTGTGCACTGATGACGCACGATGTGGAGGCGGAGCTTGGCAAGAGCTTGTGCCCGATGTTGATGGATATGAACGATTCCTATTCGATCCCAGCGGCTTTTCAGGTAATCCCCGAGGAGCGGTACCTGGTGACACAAGAATTTCTGGATTCCATCCGGAGGCGTGGTTTTGAGGTTGTTGTTCACGATCTGAATCACGACGGGCACCTGTATGGCGACAAGGACCGATTCCTGGAACGTGCGGCGCGGATCAACGCCTATGGGAAACAGTACGGCGCGGCAGGTTTCCGGGCTGGCGTGCTGTACCGGAATCAGTCCTGGTTCTCCGCGTTGGACTTTGAGTACGACATGTCGGTTCCCAATGTGGCGCATTTGGATCCGCAGCGCGGCGGCTGCTGCACGGTAATGCCGTACTTTATCGGCGATCTGTTGGAGCTCCCGGTCACAGTTTCGCAAGACTACTCGTTGTTCCACATCCTGCGGGATTATTCGACGCGGCTATGGGAAGAACAGATTGAATTGGTCCTGCAGCAGAACGGCTTGATCAACATGATCGTCCATCCCGACTACCTTACGGGTACACGCGAGAGGGACCTCTACGCTGCGCTGCTGGCGCATTTGGCAAAGCTGCGAGAGCGCAGGCAGTTATGGATTACGACGCCCGGGGAAGTGAATCGTTGGTGGCGGCAGCGGGCGCAGATGGAGATTGTGGAGGAAGACGGTCAGCTTCGTCCGGCGGGGCCTGGCAGCGAGCGAGCCGGGATTGTCTATGCCAGCGAACAAGATGGAAAGCTTGTCTACACACCGGTTTCAGCGTCCGTGGCGCCGTGTGAGGCCTGAAGGACTACTAGAACTGGCTTCAGCCGTGCCGTTAGAGCCCGGAAAAATGCGGGCTTAGCCGCTGAGCGCTCGCTTAACAAAACCACTCCCTTGATCCGGAGGCAGGTTCAAGGTCGGAGGATAAGTGTCAGGCTGTAACATTGTCGTAATTGGAGCGGGACCATATGGCCTCGCGTCGGCCGCATATCTGCGGTCCTGTGGTGTTGAAACCCGCGTTTTCGGCACGCCAATGTCTTTCTGGGCCGAGCAAATGCCGGCCGGAATGTTTCTGCGTTCCAATTGGGGGGCGTCCCATATCGCCGATCCAAGGGGCGCACTCACTCTGGATGCATTTCGGGCAGCCGACGGCAATCATTTCGAGAAACCAATTCCACTGAAACGCTTTGTCGACTATGGACTCTGGTATCAGAAGCAGGTGGTGGCCGATGTCGATCGCCGTCATGTGCAAAGCCTGGAGAGGAATGGAACCGGGTTCAAGGTGGGATTGTCGGACGGAGAGCAGTTGGTCGCCAGCCGAGTCGTCGTGGCTGGCGGGATTGCGCAGTTTGCCTATCGGCCGCAGGAATTTTCCAGTCTTTCAAGAGACTTGGCGTCGCACACCGTAGACCATGCCGATCTCGCCAAGTTCAAGGGCAAGCAGGTCGCCATTGTCGGCGGCGGACAGAGCGCACTCGAATCGGCCGCGCTATTGAAAGAGGCGGGAGCCGATCCGGAGGTTCTCGTCCGGGAGTCGTCCTTGAACTGGGTGGGACTGCATCCCGGCTTGCACCGCCTGGGCTTGTTATCGAAATTGCTGTACTCGAATCGCGACGTGGGGCCGGCGGGACTCAGCAAACTGGTGGCGGCTCCGCACGTATTCCGGCGTTTCCCAAGAGGGTTTCAGGATAAAGCCGCGTACCGTTCGATTCGGCCGGCGGGTGCTGGATGGCTGCAACTCCGGCTCAAAGAAGTGAAGATCTCTCTCGGTTGTACGGTCACCGAAACGGCGGAAAAAGGGAGCCGCCTGCAACTCAAATTGGCCGATGGCAGCGAGCGAATGGTCGATCATTGTCTGCTGGCGACTGGCTTCCGCGTCGACCTGAGCCGCTACACCTTCTTGTCCTCGACGCTACTACAGCAGGTTCAAACGGCCGGCGGGTTTCCTGT
>CAWDPB010000066.1:0-16408 GCA_963804075.1 uncultured Acidobacteriaceae bacterium
TGAGTTCTATATTCGCCAGCGTAAAAGTAAATCGATATTGATTCTCGTTACGCACCGCTCCCAGCGCAAATCGCCGATATTCCAAGCTCATCCCGCAACAGTCCCATGTATAACTCGTCTGCACCGTCGCAAACTGCAGTGCTCCCAAGTTTGCGTCGACGTTAAAGCCGGTAGCGGCGCTCAAGCCCGGCTTGTTGAGTTGCCCATAACCCAGCAGCACGCGGAACTGGTGATAGTCGGTGGGGGTCGTCAGTGGCTGGCCCACGAGCGAGTCAATCACCCGCAAAAAGGCATCGCCGCCCCCAATCGTAAATGGGCCGGAATACAGTTCACCAGCGCCATGCTCGAATTAATGCGGCCAGCCTTGAGATCGTAATCGAGCACCCACTTCGTGTTAGTGCGCGGACTGGTTTCAACGCGCAGGCGTGAAATGACGGGAGCGAAACGCCGCTCCGAATCAAGAAATGCAGTTCCCGTAAAGTCTGCAGTCGTAGTGAAGACGTTTCGCTGCCCCGCTACCAGCGCATTCCCAAACGTAGGATCAAAGAAATATTTCTGGCCAACCTCCCAGCTCAAAATTTCTCGCGGCCCCGAGGCACACACTTGAGCATCTGGGTTAGGAGGCAATTCCCACTGCAATGCCCCGGGCTGCCGGCACTCCGCCGATGGTCAGCGTGCTCATGCTCTGCGGATCGCAGTCCTTGACGTTTGGATTGAGGCGCCTCGCGTATTGACCAGGGATTGCGCGTCTCCGGACATTTGGTCTCGAGCGCCGGTTACACCTGTGCGCGAGATCGCATAAATAAACCCTGACGAGACTTCGGCGATCTGCTTGAGGCGCTGGTCGGTGCTTGTGGGCGCGGCGAGGAAGATTGTGGCGAGATCGTTGTTGCGGGCTTCGCGGAGGTATTCGGCCGCTTCTTCGATGGGGAGATCGGTGATTAGGGTCCCGTCGATTCCGGCGTGGCGCGCGACTTTGCAGAACTTGGCGAGTCCCATGCGCAGGATTGGATTGAGATAGGAAAAGACGACTAAGCCAACGGATTGGGAGTGCTCGCGGATTTCAGCGGCGAGTTTCAGCACGTGCTCAAGGTTTGTGCCGCGCTTGAGCGCTCGCTCGCTGGCGCGCTGAATCACGGGTCCATCGGCGAGCGGATCGCTAAAGGGAACGCCGAGTTCGATGACGCTTGCGCCTGCTTCAATGGCCGCGAGGATGACTTCGCGGGTTGTGGCGAGATCGGGATCGCCGCAGGTGACGTAAGCGACCAGCGAAGGATCTTGTTCGAAGTGAAAGGGCACGAAAGCATTGTAGATTGCGGAGGGCTAAATCGAGTTCCAGACGAAAATGACGAGCGAGAGGGCTGGCTTTTTGAAGGCCAGCTGTTGGGTCGGCCAAAAGCGCTGGTTGCGCCGAAGTTTACCATTGAGTCATCTCCCCCCTCCTTTTGCGATCTTTGAAAACAAAAGGGTTAGGAGGATGTTCTTGGCCAGATTCTTGAGAAATAAGGACTTAGGTGTAACATATTGTAAAATCAATAGCTTAGAGGCAGCTCGGAGGCGATTTGGCGGCGGTTTTGGGGCGCTATTCCTTGTATATTATTGAGGAATAAATATCTTACGTGATATTGATCGGCGAGCCAGGGACGCCCAGTGTAGCGCGCAAGAAAACGCGCGCGAACTTCGCCACGCTCTAGGCACCGAGCTCGCGTTAGACCGCGCTGGGATTCCTTATACTGACGTATCTTCCCCGAGAAGAATCCGGAGACATCAAGGAGGCGGCAGATGATCACGACGATCAAAACAAGAAGCTTCGCACTGGTTGTATTGCTAGGCACCGCATGGCACGCGCAGGCACAGCAAGCCGAAACACCTTATCCGAAGATGGCCCCGCTTGAGCAATATCTGATGGCTGGAGATGCCGAGATCGCCCTGGCGCGCAGCGCGGCCCCGGAATCCATCTCACACGATGCCGAGGTTCTGGTCCTCGGCCGGCACGGTTACGAAACCGCGGTCAAAGGCAAGAATGGTTTTGTGTGCCTGGTGGAACGGGGGTGGACCGCCCCGATCGACGATCCTAATTTTTGGAATCCCAAGCTGCGTGGTCCAATCTGCCTCAACCCGGCCGCTGCGCGATCTTATCTTCCACTCACCATCAAAAAGACCGAGTTCATCTTAGCCGGACAATCCAAAACAAAGATGTTCGAGAGCATAAAGGCCGGCCTTGACAAGAAAGAATTGCCGACGCCAGAAGTTGGCGCAATGGCTTACATGATGGCAAAGGAACAGTACCTGGGCGATAGCGGCCAGCACTGGCATCCTCACCTGATGTTTTTCCTTCCTCTAACGGACACGGGGACGTGGGGCGCAGAACTGAAAGGCTCTCCGATTTTTGGGGCGGCCGACCCTGAGGACCGGCTGACCGTGTTTTTTGTTCCGGTCGCCAAGTGGTCGGATGGAACGGCTGATTCGGTGGTCGGGCACTGAGGTGCGACGGTGTTGGAGCGCCAAACCACTGTGCCGAGTAGTTTGTTTCCCCGCTAGTTGTATATACAATTGCATACATTTGTGCTAGGATGACTTTACATGCGAACGGTTTCGATTCGGACAGGGGCAACCGGGCCAAGTGCGAGAAGCACGGGCTTTCCGTCGCTGCTATCGAAGACTTATTTACGCGTCCGCTGGCCATTTTGCCGGATGCAGCCCACTCGCAGCGGGAAAAGCGCCTCCGCGCGATGGGACGAACGGAGAAAGGGCGCGGCGTGTTCATCGTATTCACTCTGCGGCGCAGGGGCGATGAGGTTCTGATCCGGCCCATCAGCGCCCGGTACATGCACAGGAAGGAGATCGAGGTCTATGAAAAAGAAAATCCCGACGTTTAAGAGCGACCGTGCGGCGGAAGCCTTCGTCGACAAAGCTGACCTCTCGCAATACGACCTTTCGGGCGCGCAGCTGGTGCGCTTCGAGATCAAACGCAAAGACAAATCCATCAATCTGCGATTGTCCGAAGAGCTTTACGACGCTGTGCGAGAGAGGGCGGCGCGGGCGGGGTTGCCCTATCAACGGTTCATTCGGTTGACGCTGGAGCAGGCGCTGGGAGCGGGGAAGTAGAGTTGTCGTGTTGGGTCATGTACGCCAGGGAGATCGCAGCTTATGAAAAAGCCACCTATCGGTAGGAAAGTTCCACGCCTAAGAACCGATGAGGAGGCTGAGGCGTTTCTTGCCAAGGACCTCTCCAAACTCGACTTCTCACAGTTCAAGGCGGTGCGGTTTGAGTTTGAGAAGAAGGACGAACAGATCGACATGCGCGTGCCGAAACCTTTGCTTGCGGCCGTGAAGGCTCGCGCCAAGGTGCGCGGGATTCCTTATACGCGGTTCATTCGGGAGACGCTGGAACAAGCGGTGACGGCGTCGAAGTAGCCCATCAATGTTTCATTCGTTTGACACTGGAACAGGCTCTGGGAGCGTCGAAATAGAGAGCGTCTTGCAGTGAACGTGCTACCCGACGGAGAATAACTTTATGACTGGAGTCCAGTTCGTTACCGATGATAAGGGCCGCAAGGTCGCGGTTCTGATCGACCTGAAAAAGCACGGAGTCAGACTGCAGGATTTTTGGGACGGCCTCATTTCCGAGAAGCGACGAAAGGAAAAGGGCATACCTCTAGAGAAAATCAAGGCAGACCTGATCAAGCGCGGGCGGCTTCGTGGCTAGCTATGTCGTCGAGGTGAAGCCTTCCGCGAGGAAAGAACTCGAAGATTTACCGAATAACGTGCTGGCGCGGGCCGTGCAGAAGATGGAATCTCTCGGCGATAAGCCGCGGCCCGCAGGCTGCAAGAAGCTGAAGGGCTACAAGGATCATTGGCGGGTTCGGGTGGGCGACTGGCGGATCGTTTACTTAATCGACGACGACGCGAGGATCGTGAGCGTGACCCGGATTGCACATCGACGTGAAGTGTACGAGTGAGTGGTGGGATAAGGAGTCAAAATCCCCGCCCTGTCGCAGAAAACGCGACAAGGACGGGGCCTCCGCTCGCGTTCTTGGCATGTGGCTGAGCACGCCCAAGGAAGAGCGTGACTATATCGAGGTTGACTAGTAACACAGGACATTTATGGCAGCCAAGCAAGCATCACGTGTGCCTGACCCGGTGTATGTGCGTGTTGAACTCTATCGCGGAACCTACAACCAGGGCCAGTCGTTGGAAAAGTATCTCCGCGACTATGAGGCGGTTGACCATATCGGCAGGGTGTCCCGCAAGGCTTCTGGCGCTGTCGAGGTCGGGCATTTGCTTTACGTTTATGTCCTTCCGGCGCTAGTTAGCTATGCGGGCAACAAAGTGCTGAAGGCTGTCGAGGACCGCGTGAAGCTGTGGTACAAGGAACATGGCACAAAAGACCAGTTCATTACGCTTGGGCTGTCTACGCAGAAGCGAAAGCGCAAGATTGGCAAGGGCCGTCCCCGACGCCATTTCTAGGCAGCGACGTTACAGGTTGCCGGACTTAGTCTAGCTTCAAATTCTCCCGCAAGATTCCGATATCTTTGTCGCCGCGGCCGGAGATGTTTACTATCACTACCTCTGACTTCTTCATCTTCGGCGCGCGCTTGATTACTTCGGCTACGGCGTGGGCGGATTCTAGCGCGGGGATTATGCCTTCGGTTCTGGCTAGCAGCGTGGTTGCTTCCAGCGCTTCGGCGTCGCTGGCGGGGACGTATTCGGCTCGGCCGGTGTCGTGGAGTTCGGCGTGCTCGGGGCCGATTGACGGATAGTCCAGTCCGGCGGAGACGGAATGCGTCAGGGCGATCTGGCCGGCTTTATCTTGTAACACGTAGGAGTAAGTTCCTTGCAGAACTCCCGGCGAGCCTCCTCGGAAGCGGGCGGCGTGGTCGCCTAGGGCTTCGCCTCGGCCTCCGGCTTCTACTCCGATCAGTTCTACTTTTTTATCTTTGATAAAGTCGTAGAAAATTCCTATCGAGTTTGAGCCTCCGCCTACGCAGGCGATGATGGCTTTCGGTAATTTGCCTTCGGCTTTCAGGATCTGGGCTCGGGCTTCGCGTCCGATTACGCGATGGAAGTCGCGCACCATGGTGGGATAGGGATGGGCTCCTAGCACGCTGCCTAGCAGGTAATGCGTGGTGCGGACGTTGGTGACCCAGTCGCGCATGGCTTCGTTGATCGCGTCCTTCAGGGTGCGCGAGCCGGAATCGACGCCGCGAACCTCCGCGCCCAGCAGGCGCATGCGGAAGACATTGAGTTCCTGGCGGCGCATGTCTTCGGTGCCCATGTAAACGACGCATTCGAAGCCGAGCAGCGCGCAGACGGTGGCGGTGGCGACGCCGTGCTGTCCGGCTCCGGTTTCGGCGATGACGCGCTTTTGCCCATGCGCTCGACTAGCAGACCCTGTCCCAGGCAGTTGTTGATTTTGTGCGCGCCGGTGTGGAGCAGGTCTTCGCGCTTGAGATAGATTTTTGCGCCGCCTAATTTCTTGGTAAGCGCGCTGAGCGAAGAATAGAGGCGTGGGACGTCCGGCATAGGTTTTGAGCAGGAGGTCGAGGCGCTTTTGGAATTTGGGGTCGCGCTTGGCTTTTTCGTATTCGCGATCGAGTTCCTGGAGCGCGGCCATCAGGGTTTCGGGGACGTAGCGTCCGCCGTAGGGGCCGAAGCGGCCGGGAGCGGTGGCGGATTTGTGCTTACTCGCAACGGTTTTGGTCGCCATCGTCAGCGTTCCAGCCCTCAGCGGCTAAAGCCGCTATACGTTAAGTCCTAATCGCAGCGCTGAAGCGCTGCGCCACCCAAAACCAGGCTTTCTTACAAACCCAGGTTAGCGCGCAAACAACGCGCGCGAACCCATCGGCAAGCTCAGGGCTCTGGGGCAGCATCTGAACCAAGGGGCACCGTCAGTTCGCCTCGTCCATGGCGCGGACGGCTTGGATGAAGGCGCGCATCTTTCTTTGGTCTTTCTTGCCGTGTTCGCGCTCCACGCCGGTGGAAACGTCGACGCCCCAGGGGCGCAGAATGTGAATCGCGTTTTGTACGTTGCCGGGATGGAGTCCGCCGGCGACGACCAGCTTGCTGATGCTGTTGATGACGCCGGCCCAGGGCTGCACACGTTCCCAGTCGAAGGTGTGGCCAGTGCCGCCCGGGGTTGTGGCGGTTGAGGCATCGAGCAAGATGCCTGCGATGACGCCGGGGCGAAAGCCGTGCGTCTCCAGGAAGAGGTCGCCATTTTGCGCGACATGAAGTTTGTGGACGCGCTTGCCCTTGTAGGCCTCATCGGGTTCGACCAATCCGACATCGACGGGATCCCATCCGACATGCTCTTCCGCGGGCTTGTCGAAAATCTGCGCCGGGCAGGAACGAAAGATGGTGGGGCGAGGGCCGCCATTGGCAAGCGTTTTGAAGAGGGAAATTGAAAACTGTTTGTCTTCGGCGCCGTGCAATTGCACCGCGGTAAGGCCGGCGAGATGCACCGTGCTGTGAATATTCTCTATGGTCTCGTCGACGAAGACGCCGACTTTTTCGATATGCAGCGGCAGTTTGGCGGCGATCTGCCGGGCAGCCTCGGACGCGATGTAACGCGGGACTATTCTGGCAGAAGACGAAGCCGACGGCGTCGGCGCCGGCGTCGATGGCGGCGAGCGCATCGTTGAGGTTCGTGATCCCGCAGATTTTGATCCACGTCATAAAGGCAGCTATGAGCTTCGAGCTTCGAGCTTCGAGCTAAAATCACCTTGCCTTGGAAACTGTCGCATGTTTGGCTTCTGATTCCTCGATCAACTTCGTCAGCGCCTCGCCGGGGTTGTTTTCTTTCATCAGCGATTCGCCGATGAGAAAGGCATCGTATCCGGCAGTGCGCAGGTTTGCCAGATCGGCGGCGGAATGAATGCCGCTTTCGGCGACAGCCAGGCACTTCTCGGGAATTTTGTCGATCAGCCGGAAGGCTGTCTTCAAATTGACTTCGAACGTGCGCAGATCGCGGCTATTGATGCCGATAAGATCGCAGCCCGCATCGAGGGCGCGGTCGAGTTCCTGCTCGTCATGCGCTTCGCAGAGCACGTCGAGCTGGTGCCGCGCGCGGATTGCGCAAGCGACACGAGTTCCTTTTGAGTCAGCGCGGCGACGATCAGCAGGATGGCGTCGGCGGCGTTTGCGCGTGCTTCCAAGATCTGGAATTCGTCGACGATGAAATCCTTTCGCAGGCAGGGAAGAGAAGTGGCGGCCGAGGTTGCGCGCAGGTTGGCAAGCGAGCCCTGGAAGAACTCCTCGTCGGTGAGCACGGAGAGCGCGGCGGCGCCTGCTAGCTCGAGTTCGCGGGCCAGGGTCGCGGGCTGAAAATCGGCGCGGATCAATCCTTTTGAGGGCGAGGCTTTCTTGAGTTCCGCGATCACCGCGATACCCTCTCGTGACATGCGCTCGAGCTGTTCTCGAAATCCTCGCGGCGAGTGTCCGGCAGCCGCCTGCTCCAGAGCCTGCATGTCGGCGCTGGCCCGCGTTTGGGACAAGCGCTGGCGCGTCGCAGCGAGAATAGAGTCGAGGGAGGAAGGCATGATTCGATAAGCAATTATACGGAAGGCGGCGCAGAATAGGCCGGTGTATGAGTGTCAGGCCCGGCTTGAAAGGTCGGGCGCCGGGCAGACGATGCTGCTTGGATTTACTAGGCGGTCCTGCGGGACCAGAAATCCGCCGACGTCAGAATCGGCACAACCTCGAAGTCAACCAGGTCGTCCCAGTTGCGGGTCCAGCCGGCGAGGGCGGAGCGATCGGGCGCTTCCATGATCTGGAAGCAGCGGGAGCCGGTCTCATCCATCCAACTGGAGTGATACGTGACGTCGTTGGGCATCATCCGGCCGCGGGCTTGGAAGCGCTCGCCGACGGCCTTCAGACCATCCTGCTTGAAGTGCTCGATGACCATAAAAAGCATGGATGAGAGTGTACCGGACGCCGGGTAACCCTGTGAACAACGCTACCGGTTTTGGCGATGGGTTGAATTTCCTGGAAACCGGACCAACGTGTAGTGACGGCCGTCGTTGACCAAGCCCGCGCAAGATGCTATAAACATTTGCTTTGTGCCGGAGGTGTAACTCTTCCAGGTCGCACCGGCGGCGCAAGGATGTTCCGACGCGGCCAAATCAGCACTCCTTTTGTTTTAATGCTTTGCGGTGGAAGCGTGGTCGGAAATCCGGTGAGTGCGGTTTGCCTTGCGACACACGCTGGGCGACTCAAACACCGGAGAAAAAACACACCGTGAACCCCTGAGACTGAGACTTCGAGGAGAATTATGATGCGCACGTTGACCGCCCATTTTGCGTTCGCGAGCCGCGGAATTGCGAAAGCATCCGCCGCTTTGGCGACGATTTTGCTATTGACCAGCGCTAGCGCTCTGGCGCAGACCGAGGAAGCCGGAGGCGGCGAGGCCGCTCTCAAGCTGCCCGACCTTTCGTCGGTCAGTTTCCTGAACAATTCGATTGACGGCCACAAACTTCTGCTGATTGGCCTTTTCTTTTGCGTGTTAGGGCTCGGCTTTGGCCTGGCCATTTATATGCGCCTGAAGAATCTGCCCGTACATCGCGCGATGCGCGAGATTTCCGAGCTGATTTACGAAACCTGCAAAACTTACCTGATAACGCAGGGCAGGTTCCTGATGCTGCTGTGGGCATTCATCGCCATCATTATTGGCATTTACTTCGGCGTGCTGAAGCCCGTCCCTGGCAAGTCGGTCGCGCTTACGCTGCCCATCATTCTTCTCTTTAGCATCGTGGGAATCGCGGGCAGCTACGGCGTGGCATGGTTTGGCATTCGCGTGAACACGTTCGCCAACTCGCGCACCGCGTTCGCGTCGCTTCCCGGCAAGCCGTATCCGGTGTATCAGATTCCGCTCGAAGCTGGCATGTCGATTGGCATGATGCTGATTTCGGTCGAACTGCTGATCATGCTGTTCATCTTGCTGTTTATTCCCGCCGACTATGCGGGCCCGTGCTTCATCGGATTCGCTATCGGCGAGTCGCTGGGCGCGGCAGCGCTGCGTATCGCGGGCGGCATCTTCACCAAGATTGCCGACATCGGTTCCGACTTGATGAAGATCGTTTTCAAGATTAAAGAAGACGATGCCCGCAACCCCGGCGTCATCGCCGACTGCACAGGCGATAACGCGGGCGACTCGGTTGGGCCTTCGGCTGACGGATTCGAGACCTACGGCGTGACCGGCGTCGCGTTGATCACTTTCATCTTGCTGGCGGTTAAGAGCCCGACGGTCCAAGTTCAACTACTGGTCTGGATTTTCGTCATGCGTATCATGATGCTGGTCTCCAGTGCGCTGGCGTATTTCGTCAATAGCGCCTTTGCCAAAGCGAAATACGGCAATGCCGAGCACATGGACTTCGAGGTCCCCCTTACTTCTCTGGTCTGGCTCACCTCCATTGTTTCGATCGCTGC
The DNA here is from genome assembly GCA_963804075.1 of uncultured Acidobacteriaceae bacterium. Classification (GTDB taxonomy): domain Bacteria; phylum Acidobacteriota; class Terriglobia; order Terriglobales; family Acidobacteriaceae; genus Acidiflorens. The sequence continues at coordinate 9,427 of CAWDPB010000066.1, forward strand.
CACATACTTCATTTCGTATCTCATCATTCCCGACCTGGGTGGAGATACGACGCAGTGGTGGAAACTGGCGACGATTATCTCCTGCGGAACGCTGGCGGGAGCGCTGATTCCCGAGTTAGTAAAAGTTTTCACTTCGGTGAACTCGCGCCACGTGAACGAAGTAGTGACGTCGGCGAAAGAAGGCGGCGCGTCGCTGGGCATCCTTTCAGGCTTTGTCGCCGGAAACTTCTCCGCCTACTACCTTGGCCTGTCGATGATGGCCCTGATGGCTGTCGCTTATTACATGAGCACGATGGGCATGGAAATGGCGGCTGGAATGCTAGCTCCGGCGGTGTTCGCTTTCGGCCTGGTTGCATTCGGCTTCCTCGGCATGGGGCCGGTGACCATCGCAGTCGATTCCTACGGTCCGGTCACCGACAATGCGCAGTCGGTATATGAACTGTCGCTGATCGAGACCATCCCTAACATCAAGGCGGAAATCAAGAAGGACTTCGGCATCGACGTGAACTTCGAACGGTCGAAGGACTTACTCGAAGAGAACGACGGAGCCGGTAACACCTTCAAAGCGACGGCGAAGCCAGTGCTGATCGGAACCGCCGTTGTGGGCGCGACCACGATGATCTTCTCGATCATCATGGCACTTACTCACGGGCTAACCGTGAATAAGGAAGGTCTCTCGTTGCTGCATGCCCCGTTCTTTCTGGGGCTGATCACCGGTGGCGCGATGATCTACTGGTTCACGGGAGCCTCCACGCAGGCCGTGACCACCGGCGCATACCGCGCCGTTGAGTTCATCAAAGCCAACATTAAACTTGAAGGATCGGACAAGGCATCGGTTGCCGACAGCAAGAAGGTAGTTGAGATCTGCACGAAGTATGCGCAGAAGGGCATGTTCAACATCTTCCTCGCCGTGTTCTTCGGAACCCTGACTTTTGCCTTTGTCGAGCCTTTCTTCTTTATCGGCTACCTGATCTCGATTGCGATCTCCGGTTTGTATCAGGCCATCTTCATGGCTAACGCCGGCGCCGCATGGGACAACGCCAAGAAGATCGTCGAAACCAAACTCAAGCAGAAGGGCACGCCGCTGCACGATGCCACGGTGATCGGCGATACGGTAGGCGATCCTTTCAAGGACACGTCTTCGGTGGCCATGAACCCGGTCATCAAGTTCACCACGCTGTTTGGTTTGTTGGCCGTCGAACTGGCGGAAACTCTGAAACCTGAAGGCCATGCAACTGGCCTGACTATGGTGCTGGCGCTGGCCTTCTTCGCCGTTTCGTTCTTCTTCGTGTACCGGTCGTTCTACGGGATGCGGATTGGGTCGGAGTAAAGCAGTTCTGCTTAACGTAAAAACGCCATCCGACTTGCCGGATGGCGTTTTGTTGTTGTGGGGTTACGACGTCGCAAAACCGTTTCGATAGGAGGTCAGGCTGAGACAACGTTTACTCGCAGCCGAACCGGAAACGGCCTGATTCTTGGCAGCCTGTTCTTGCGGGCCTTCCAAAGATCGTGATTGAGTTGCATCTTCAGCCAAAACTCGGGAGACGTGTTGGGCATTGCTTTGGCCAGCCGCACAGCCATTTCCGCCGAAATGCCGGCGCGGCCATTGAGTATCCGCGAGAGATTCGGCCGCGTTACCCCAAGGCGCTCGGCGGCTTCCTTCACCGTCATGTCGCCCAGGTAATCCTTCAAAACTTCGCCGGGATGGCAGGGATGGAAAATCATACTCAGCTCCTAGTGGTAATCCTGGCCCCAGATTATTCTGAGTGAACACCCGCAAAAATGTCTCGCGCTTCCTGGCCTTTAACATGACCGACATCGGCATCGCCCTTTCGAATTGCATCAATCCTATCGGTCAAGTCTCTGACAGTGCGGTCGTACAGCAACGTTTGCAGCTTGCGCCATGTTGTTTCATGGGATCGGATCAGCACGCTGCACTTTTCTATGTACGCGGGCAAATCGGCGGGGTTAAACCTCGCACGGGCCAGGTCTGCCTTGTCCCATTGAGCTAATTGTTCGACGTAAGTCCCGTATTGGAGCCTTTCAGCCGCCATGCCTGCGGTATGACTCATCCACTGGTCTTCGATGGGGCACGGCGTATGACCCCACTTGCAACCGCCTCCGGCTGTTCCGCCATTGACGTTATAAATCGCGATCCATTCCAGCACGTCTCCGGCTCCGAGAGCCAGGCCGACAACAGCGTGACCTGCTTCATGCGGGATCGTGCGAGTCATCAGTTCGGCGGTCTGCTCGTAGGCTCTCTCGACCGCAGCTAGGGAATTGAACTCCGTTCCCATGACTTGCAGTCGATGCTCCCTCAGCAGCTTGTGAATAGTGGCAAAACGCCGTGCGTCATCTCCGGTAAATTCCATATCGCTGTCACTCTAGCGGTATTGCGGCCTTCTCGAATCGGTCACGCAGCCAAAATGCGATGCGTCGAGTCCGGCTCATCTCCATCTTACCCGGCCCTTTGCCTCTCAGCCAAAATGCGCGACCGCCCTGAAGGCGAACAGTGACTTCAAGGTCCATTGCATTTTGAGCAGTAGTGATCCCTTTGACGGGTGCGATCTTGAACTTCCGCCCTCGGATGCTTCCGGGTGGCAACTCCTCATCCCAGATCGAATCGTTGTCAAACCAAACCTTCTCTTGTCCGTCGTTCTTCGTGTATGCGATGTTCGCCAGCAGATAAGTTCTCGACCCAGAACGGTTTCGGATGTCGAAATTCGGAGAGAAGTTCTGGCCTATGAAGCTCCAGTTATAGGAAACGGTGACGTCTGTAGCCCGAAGGAACCACTGAATTAGAGCGTATAGCACGATGAGGAGCACACTAGCGAAGATGTCTCCCAGGAAGATTGCCAGAACTTCATCCCAGAATGCCATTCTGTTGCCCCCGTTATGATGCCTGCCGAACCGCGACCACCCAGTAAGTTAGGGTTTTGCAATACTCACGGTGTAACAAAAACGTGCACGGCTTTCAATCCGCATAGACGAGTGTCTTGCTGGAATCGACGACCTGCCGGAAATAGGGGTTTTGAATGGCCGAGGCAACTACCAGGTCCACCGGGCGCTGAAACAGTGCTTGCAGATCTTTGAGCAAGCCGAAGTAAGCGTCCGCGTACTGATCGAAGTCCAACTCCTGAAAACTCACGAGGAAGTCAAGGTCACTGCGCGCGGGGTCGAAATCGGGCCGTGCAGCAGACCCGAAAACCTCAATGCGATGCACCCGGCGGAGACGGCACACGCGTTCCAGTTCCTGACGTTTTTCCTCAATCAAGCGGTTCACGGCGTCCTCTTCTTGCCCCGTCACAAAATGCTAGGCGTATGCCTCTGCACGGGCGTGGGCGGACGTGGCCGTCCGCCCCGCAACCTTACAGCGAACTCATATTCGACAGGAACTCGCTGTTCGCCCGCGTCTTGCTTAGCTTGTCAATCAGCAGTTCCATCGCTTCCACTGGCGACAGCGGGTTCAGCACCTTGCGCAGCACCCAGATTCTCTGCAGGTCTTCCTTCGGGATCAGCAGCTCTTCCTTACGCGTGCCCGAGCGCTGAATGTCAATGGCCGGGAAGGTGCGCTTATCCACCAGCTTGCGCTCGAGGATGATTTCGCTGTTGCCCGTGCCCTTGAATTCTTCAAAGATCACGTCATCCATGCGCGATCCGGTATCGATCAAAGCCGTGGCAATAATCGTCAGCGAGCCGCCTTCTTCGATGTTGCGGGCCGAGCCAAAGAACCGCTTCGGACGCTGCAACGCGTTCGAGTCCACGCCGCCCGAGAGCACTTTGCCCGATGGCGGAACAATCGTGTTATAGGCGCGCGCCAGACGAGTAATCGAATCCAGCAGGATGACGACGTCGCGCTTGTGCTCGACGAGTCGCTTTGCCTTTTCAATCACCATTTCCGCAACCTGCACGTGGCGGGCGGCGGGCTCGTCGAAGGTCGAAGAAATTACTTCTCCCTTCACCGAGCGCTGCATATCCGTAACTTCTTCCGGGCGCTCGTCGATCAGCAGCACCATCAGCACAACTTCAGGATGATTGGTGGTAATCGAATTCGCCACGTTCTGCAGCAGCATGGTCTTGCCGGCGCGCGGCGGAGAAACGATCAACCCGCGCTGGCCTTTGCCGAGCGGGGTGAGCAGGTCCATGACGCGGGCGCTGATATTTTCGCGGACGGTTTCGAGCTTCAACCGTTCCTGCGGATACAGCGGCGTCAGGTTATCGAACAGGATCTTGTTGCGGGCCTCGTCGGGCGATTCGAAGTTCACCGCCTCGATCTTGACTAGCGCAAAATATTTCTCGCCCTCATGCGGAGGCCGCACCTGGCCGCTGATCGTGTCGCCGGTCTTCAGGTCAAATTTTCGGATTTGCGACGGCGACACGTAAATGTCGTCCGGCCCGGGCAGGTAGTTGTAATCGGGCGAGCGCAGGAAGCCGTAGCCGTCAGGGAGGATCTCCAGCACACCTTCGGCGAAGATGTGCCCTTCTTTTTCACTTTGCGCCTGGAGGATCTTGAAGATGAGATCCTGTTTGCGGAGTCCGCTGGCGCCGGGGAGTTCCAAGGATCGGGCGATCTTGGTCAGCTCCGTAATGTTCTTTTCTTTCAGTTCTGCGATGGTCATATTCACCTACGGTTGGATTTTTCGGGAGGGATTCTCTCGGGGAATTGTTTTGCCGCCGTGCGGGCACACGGCGGAGCTGCTTAAGCAGCCCGCCGTTGTGCTTCGGCAAAGTTTTCTGGTTCGCTCAGGATGTCCGTGACGCTCGGCATCGGCGATCTTGTCGAATACCTGGTTCATGGTTTCCTGAATGCGGGTATTCGGCCTATGAAATTTGCGAGTCGCCTTCGAGGCGAGCTGGCAAAGCATATAACGGTTTCTCAAAGTATGTAGTGCTTCAAAAACGCGATCGGAACGCATGTCGTATTTCTCCTAACCCTAAGGGATATCAGGCTGCGGCTTCCAACAGAGCGCCGCGAATCCTATCGTTCCACTGGAACATGGTCGCCACACGACCAAGCCAAATCAATCAGGCTGGGATGAGACAGGATTTGCCAGATTTACCCAAATAGATGCCCTGCCCGACCCGAAAGTTGCTCAATTCTTTGGAGTTACAACCGCGCGGGCAGAGGCGCTCCCCGGGGGCCGAGACGGCAATATCTTCCCTGAGAACGACTAAGTATAACAAACCTCTGGGGATGGTCAAGCACAATTTGCACCCGGCCAGTTGACATTTTGTATGCCTACTTTGGAGGGTATCCCGAGTCCGGCAGGGCGCGCCGGGTCGAATGCCCCATTCCAGCCAAGTGCCGTGCTTTGAGGTCGATACCGTCTATTTCAACGCGCTGAGCCGGGCTGACAGGCGGGACTTGTAGCGCGAACCGTGTTCTCGTGCAAACGCCCTTCTTGATTGCCTTGTCGAGCGTGGAGACGGTTTCCCGGTAGACCTGGCTGGCGGCGGCTTTGTCGCCTTTTTCCAGGCTCTCGCGCATATCCCGCAGGGCGGTGCGCAGTTGCGATGAATTGGCGCGGTTGCGAGTGGTTCGCTTCTCTGTCTGACGGGCGCGCTTCAGCGCCGAAAAATGGTTAGCCATGGAGCTTGATTACCTTCGCTTGTCCTGGATTCGCCAGGAGAATATTCCGGTAGGAACCGAAGCTAGTATTCTACGGGAGTAATTCACGCTGGGTCAAATAGATATGAATGCACTCGATCGCCTCAAGGTTCTAATCAATTCCTCCACTCCAATTGTGGTCATGGAAACCGTCGAGGAACTGCGTGCCGTCTCACTCGTGCGCTCCGCCTGTTGCGACCTGAATATGGCGGTCTTTGAATGGACGATCGCCGATGGGCTGGTCCGCTCGGGCGGTAATCCGGCTACGGGATCTAGTGCCGGGACGGCGCTTCGCTCCGGCCAAGGCGGGCCCGAGACTCGACTCCAAAACCCCAAAACCCCATTTAGAATAGAAATAAAAAAATTTAAATAATTAAAATTGCGCGGAATTAAAATTATAATATTAGAAATGGAGGCAGATAACAAACAATTGACAAATATTAACTATGATGATTTGAATAGTCAGTATGGTAATGTGAGCGTATCAGATGAGGAGGATGTTATAGAGAAGCATGCACATGACAAGAAATCTAAGACCATAAATATATATGAGCGACAAATAAAACTCAAATAAAGAAAAGCTGGTCCCTATGTATTTCCCAGTTTATTTTGAAAGCCAAAGAACTAAAGTTAAAGTAACACCATAAGATGAAGAAAAAAGGAAAATAATTGTTAGCTATGCAAGATCATTAGGCGAACTCTAATCATAATTCGCCATAAAAATAAAACAATCCTCTAAAGTCAAATAAGAAGAAGAAAGGGGCAAAGGAAAGAAATAGAAATTTGAATCAGATGAGGATGATGAGAATGATGCTGACAATGAGTAGACGTATATGAATAATTAATTTTCAGGTGATGATGTTGAAATGTAAGATTAGACGGGGCGGCATATCGTTAATGATGAGAAGCATGATGAACTGAAATAGAGACTATTTGTTTCCTTATAAAAAAATAATTATACTAAAATGAAATTTATGCTGGATGCTGGGTTCAATCTCATGATCTATGGCTATGGTAGTAAACGAAAATTCCTAAACTAATTCTATTTGACCTAGCTTTAGATTCCCCCGTTGTTCTTGTTAATGGTTACCATAATGTGGTAAATTTAAAAATAATTATGAGTTCAGTCTATAAGGCAATCTATGAGCTGGAAGTAGGTAAAGGAAATTATGAGCAAGCTAAAGGCTTGGCAACAAATTACTAATTGGAGTATATAATTGATACACTTAATAAACTATAGGCAGCAGATAATTCTCAGGAGTATTAGCATTTCTATTTGATAATTAATTCGATGGATGCAGGTAATCTGAAATTAGAGGAATGGCAATCATGTTTAAGCAAGCTAGCGAGCATAAATCGTTTCCGATTAATTAT
>CAWDPB010000067.1:0-19068 GCA_963804075.1 uncultured Acidobacteriaceae bacterium
TCGATCGCATGACAAGCGGCCTGCAAAAGGGTGAGCTGATCATCATTGCCGCGCGGCCGTCGATGGGAAAGACCGCACTCGCGATCAACATTGCGGGCGAATGCAGCCATTCGCCACAACGCAATCGTTGCCATTTTAGGTCTGGAAATGAGCAAGGCGTCGCTGGTGCGCCGCATGCTGGCATCGCAGGCCGGCGTTGACCAGCGCAAACTCCAGCAGGGCTTCTTCGGGAAGCAGGAACAAATCAGTCTAGTCGCGGCCTTCCTGGTGGCGGCGGCGGTCGTGTGCCTGGGCTCGGGAAGAGGGATTTCGGCGGGCGTCCTGCTGGCGGTGGCCACAATCAAGCCACAGCTCGTATGGCTGGTCTTGTTATGGCTGGCAATCTGGACGCTGGGCGACTGGCGTCGCCGTTATCGCTGGTTGGTATCTTTCCTTTGCTCCATGGCGATTCTGTGTGCTGCCTCAGAGTATTACCTGCCGCACTGGATTTGGCGCTTCTGGCAGTCGATTCGCGAATACCACAGCTATACCGGGGAGATGTCGGTATCGGAGATGCTGATTGGGCCGTGGAGCCGTGTGTGGGAACTCATGGCGCTTGCACTCTTGGCCGCTGCCTGTTGGAGGGCGCGGCGTGCGGAAGCGAACACCGAAGCATTCGCTTTCACCACCAGTTTGGTGCTCGCTATCACGGTTCTTGTGGTGCCGAGCTACGGACCCTATAATCAGGCACTCCTGATGCCGGCGGTCCTGGTTCTGCTCAGGGACCGGCGGACGTTCTGGCGGAAGAGTGCCGTGAATCGCATTTTGACGGCGATCATGATCGTCCTGGTCGTCTGGCCCTGGTTTACGTGCGCTGTGCTCTCTGGGCTGTCGTTCATTTTGCCGGCACAGAGGCTCGAACGGGGCACGTTGATGCCCGTTTGGACACTGCTATTCATTCCGATCGCGGTGGCGGCTGCCATGCTGGTTTATGCGGGGCAGAGGACTTTTACCGCGTCCGGTGAGGCGGCAACGTCGTAGAATGCTTTGGGAGCCGTGGGCTGCTGCTGGTGCGGAACGGCGCGAGGGGGAGTTTTAGCAGCAAATGTCAGTATCGTCATCGCAATCCGGAATATCGAGCGTCTTTCCCGTTGCAATATTCGTGCAGGGAAGCGAGCAGCAGACGCTGTCGCTGAACCATAGTCCATTCACAGTGGGACGCAAGGTGGATCGCGATCTGGTGATTGCCGACCCGCGTGTGTCGCGCGAGCATGCCTCGATTGTCGCCGAAAATGGCGAATTCTTCCTTGTCGACCAGGGCAGTAAGCACGGCACGTTTGTCAATGGAGAGAAGATAGACCGGCACAAACTCCAGCGCAACGACCGGCTTGAATTTGGCGCGCGCGACATCGCTTACCTGATTTTCCATCCGCTGCACTCGACCTCGAACACGGCGCGCGAGTTTCTGAGCCAGATCTCCGGCATTCAGATTGCCCCCGAGGCCACCGACCTCGAAAAACTTACTCTGTTCATGGAGGCCGCCCGCAAACTCAATACCATCGGCGTGCTCGATGAAATTCTGGTCACCCTGCTCGAAGCCACGCTTAAGCTCACGCGAGCCGAACGCGGATACATCTTCCTGCGCGACAGCGGCGGCGCGCTGATGCTGGCAGCGGGGCGCAATTCAAAGGGTGAGCCGCTGCTGGATGACACCACCATTTCGCGCTCTGTGCTGGACGCGGCGCTCAGTTCGAACTCCGAATACCTGGTGACCGACACCAGCCAGATGCTCGATGTGAAAGAGCGGCACAGCATTGTGGCTTTCGATTTGCGTACGGTCATCTGCATGCCTTTGCGCAAACCGATCGTGCAGACCTCGCGCGATGGGCAACCGGCGGGCGCGGAAGTGATGGGTGCGCTCTACGTGGATTCGCGGTTTGCCTCGCGCGATATCTCGAGCGTGAGCCAGGATATTTTGCGCGCGATCGCGACGGAAGCGGCGCAGCTCGTCGAAAACGCGCGCCTGGTGCAGGCCGAAGAGGCGGGCCGCCGCTACCAGCAGGAGTTGTCGATCGCGGCGTCGATTCAGCAGCGGCTGCTGGCGGTGACGATGCCTGAAGTTGCGTTTGCGCGGATTAACGGACGCAACCTGTCTTGCAAGGAGATTGGGGGCGATTTCTTTGAGGCGGTGAATACTCCGGCGGGATTAGCGGTCGTGCTTGCGGACGTCAGCGGCAAAGGAGTTTCGGCGGCGCTGCTGGCTTCCACGCTACAGGGGATGGTCTATTCGCAGCTGGTTTCCGGTATGCCGCTCGTGGAAATTGTGGCGGCGGTGAATCGCTTCTTCACCTATAAACACATTGGCGAAAAGTACGCGACCATGATCATTGCGCGCCTGCGCAGCGACGGCGAATTGGAATATGTAAATTGCGGACACGTTCCTCCGGTGTGGATCTGTGGCGACGAAGTTGTGCGTCCGGCGCACGGGAATCTCCCTGTCGGTTTGCTTGCGGATGCGACCTATGCCAGCGACCGCTGCCAGATGCGATCCGGCGATCGGCTCATTCTTGTGACTGACGGCGTGACCGAGGCCGAGAATGCGCGCGGAGACATGTTCGACAGTGAGCGCCTGGAGACCGTGGCTGGGAAGAGCAAGTCGATGGACGATATTTTTGCCGCAGTGGCCGATTTCTGCGGAGGCACTCCGCTGAATGACGACTGCACGGTCGTGGAGCTGGCGTATACGGGCGGCTAGGTTGAGCCGGCAGATGCTCGCTACGTATCAGTCGGGCACAGAAGTGATTTCGTACAGATAAGAGTCTCGTCCAACGGCGTTGGGTCTGGAGCCGGCGCGAACCGCGCCTAGTTTCTCGACCGCCTTTTGGGAACGTATGTTCTGCGGACCTATAAGAAAGACCACGCGTTTTACGAACCGAAAAGCGTGCCGCAGCATGAGATGTTTCATCTCTCCGTTGTACTTGCCACCCCAGTACGACCGTGCCAGGAACGTCCACCCGATTTCTACTTCGCTTGCCTGTTCGTTATAGCTGTGGAATCGGGACGATCCAATGATTCGGCCATTCGTGCAATCGATGGCGGTTAATGCGCCACCCGACGCCAGCGATTCACGAAACAGAGCGTCGAATACCCCGGGCTTATAGCGGTCCCAAGCGGGATGCTGCTCCCAAATGAGCGGATCGGACGCGACTGTAAACAGACCTTCCGCATCGTCTGGGCGAAGCGGCCTCAGTTCGACGATCTCGCCTTTCAGCGTGGGCTGATACTCAAAGGGCATATTTCCCAACTCGCAATCACGTGGTGACCGCATATCGGCTGCGGTCCATGCCAAGAAAATTATTTATCACGGTTTCGCCATCTTGTGGATCTCGACGGTTGACCATGTTTTGTCAGCGGCGTGGCAGAGTTTTTCTATCGCGCAGTCGGCGCACTTGGGGCCGCGCGCCACGCAGAGCTTTCGCCCATGCCAGATCACTTCGTGCGAGAAATCCGTCCAGCGTTCCCGGGGAATGATCCGCATCAGATCCTGCTCGATCTTCTGCGCGTCTTCCTGCTGCGTCAGTTCGAGCCGTCGTGAAATGCGCGTCACGTGCGTGTCGACGACCACCCCAACGTTCTTCCTGAACCATGTCCCGAGCACGACATTGGCGGTTTTGCGGGCGACGCCGGGGAGAGTCAGCAACTCGTCCATCGTCTGCGGAACTTCACCGCCGAAGTCGACGACGATTTTGCGCGCCGCTCCTACAACAGATTTTGATTTATTGCGGAAGAAGCCGGTCGAACGAATGTCGGGCTCGAGTTGCTCGGGTTCGAGTGCGGCAAACGCCTTGACCGTCGGATACTTCTCAAAAAGAATCGGCGTCACCATATTGACGCGAACGTCTGTACACTGCGCCGAAAGAATCGTCGCGACCAGCAGTTCCCATGCGCTGCGATGCGTGAGCGCGCAGGTCACGCCGGGATACATCTGGTCAAGGCCGGCGATGATCTGCTTTACACGGCCAGGGCTGGTCGGGTCGTATGCCGACGGAGGCTTCTTCTTCAGAACGGGCTTGGCAGCGGCCGCCTTGGATGATTTTGCCGCTATTGGTGACGATGCTTTTGACGTCCGCGCCGCACGCGGCGGCGCAGATTTTGCAGGTACACGAACCGCGCGAGATGCGCCTTCCTGGCGTCCGCTGCGGCTGGGTTGGCGCGGCATGTTTCCGCGGGGCATGGGAATCTCCTGGGAGAACGCTATGGTAACAAAAGCGTGGAATTCATCGTTGGTAATCTCCCGGCGATTGACGGCTGCCGATGCCGTGAGTAGTCTTTGAATCAAAGGAAAAATCTTTGGCCGTTAAGAACATTAAATTAGGACAGGTGTGGCGGCAGGAGACGAGCGGGAAGGACTTTCTCGTCACCAAGGTTTACAGCGAAGTATTCACGCAATACGCCGTGCTGCGGCCCGCCGAGGTTTCGGCGCCCGATTCGCCCACAGTGAAAGTCAAAGTCGCCAGGTCGGCGGATGGAGTCTCTTTGCCCGGGTTCGCTTTTACCCAGGAAGGGGCGTTCTAGGATTTAGGTATTTAACCATTTAGTCATTGGCACATCGGCTCACTTGATTGGCTCGGCTATAGCCATTTACTCACCGGCGATTCCCTCATAGGGTTTTCAATGATTCAATGCCTCAATGATTTAATGTCTCAATAGCTCTATGACTGAAAAAATCCTCGCCATACTATTCGTCTTCATCAAATCCATCGTTGCCGCCACCGGCTACGGCGGACTGGCCATCCTGATGGCGATTGAGTCGGCGTGCATTCCGTTGCCGTCGGAACTGATCATGCCCTTCGCCGGCTACCTGGTGTTTCAGGGCACGATGAAGCTGGTATGGGTTGCGACCGCTGGCGCGATTGGCTGCAACCTGGGTTCGCTGATTGCTTATGAAATTGGCTGCTATGGCGGCAGGCCGCTGGTGGAGCGCTACGGGCGCTGGATTCTGATGGGCCGCCGCGAGCTCGATTGGGCCGACCGGTTCTTTGAGCGCTGGGGAGAGGCGGCTGTATTTATCGCACGGTTGCTGCCGGTGATTCGGACCTTCATTGCGCTGCCGGCGGGAATCGCCCGCATGCCGCGCGGAAAATTCCATCTCTACACGTTTGTGGGATCGTGGCCCTGGTGCTTCGCACTCGCATACGCGGGCATGAAGCTGGGCGAGAACTGGCGGACGATTGGCAAGTATTTTCATCAAATGGATGCCGTGATTGGTGTCGTGCTGGTGACCGGTGTCGCGTGGTTTGTCTGGTCGCACTGGCAGAATCGGCTGCGGACCGACGAGAGCTAGCTTTCCTTCTTTGTTTTCGGGTACGTGACACGCGCAAAGTTTAGGATTGTGATTCTCGACTTGGCGGGCGAGGGCGCCCGCCGAACCGCAGTCGAGTCGCCGGTGCTACCTGGCGTCATCTTCTTCGAAAGGCCGCGCCAGTTGCGATGCGACTAACTTCCACTCCCCGTCGCGTTTCACGAGGACATCCAGATACATATAGCGCGCGTGGAATCGCTTTCCGTCGCGTTCCACTTCGTCGGACTCCGAGCCGTGGACGACGGCCATGTCTCCGAACAAGCGAATCGTCCTGCCGGTGGAAACAATGGATGGATAACGAACGGCGCCAGTACGGAAATTATCGAGGATCTGCTGCCGGGGCATCGGCTGGCCAGCATCGCCATATTGCACGTAGTCATCGGCAAGGATATGCGACAGCGCATCGAAATCTGCCTTCATCAGCGCGGCGTCTCCGACTTCGTAGAGCGACTCGATTTGACGTTCATCGTCGGCGAGTGAGTCCGTGGCTGAATTTGCGACTGACATTGGTTCTTCCTCTCTGCAAAAGCTCAGGTCGACGCCGCCGTCACTATGCGTTGACCCAGCAAATGTGTAATCTCTCGCTAGGCACTGCTATGGGTCTTTTCAGTCTTTTTCTGCATCCCTGGATTTTTCTACTGCAGGGACTGGCGATTGTACACTTCATCCGCCGGCGTCCGGATACCTATTGGCTTTTTGTCATTTTGTTTCTGGGGCCGCTGGGAGCTATCATTTATCTGGCCGTTGAGGCCCTGCCCGATATTGGCCTGCTCGGCCAGTCCTTCAAAGTATTTCCGCGCCGTAGCCGCATTCGCGAGCTGGAAATGGCGATCCATGACAACCCGTCCGCCGGCAACTATGAAGAACTGGGCGATCTCTACATGGATGACGGCAAGATTGCCCAGGCGCGCGCCGCCTTCGATCGCGCCATAGCCGCCCGCGCCGATACTCTCGATCCCTTCTATCGCCGCGGCGTTTGCGCTTTGCAGTTGGGAGATGCGGCAGCCGCATTGCCCGATCTGGAGCGAGTAGTCGGCAAAGAGCCTGACTACGACTTTCATCGCGCGGCGGGATTACTGGCTCACGCCTACGCTTTGACCGGCCAGAAAGAAAAAGCCGAGGAGTTATTCCGCAAGGTGACGGTCATTTCCACTTTGTCGGAGACTTACTTGAATTTCGCCGATCTGCTGGCTTCGCAGAACCGCCATGCCGAAGCGCGCGAGTGGGCGCAGAAAGTGCTCGATAAGAAGCCGTCGATGCCCGGCTATCTGCGCCGGCGGGAGCGGCCGTGGTTCCGGAAGGCAAATGAGGTGCTGAAGCGGGTGCCTGCGTAGGGAAGAACCCGGTGCAGCCTTGCCACCACAGGGTGAGTCTTGAAGTTGATCCTTCAGTGCCCCGTTAGGGGTGGGTGGTGCAATCGCCTGGTTGCAACAGCGTCTTCGGATTGCCCGTCACCGAGCCAAGTGACCGCCAGAGGCAAGGCGCTCTATCACCTCATGTTGTGCTTCACTTACCGACTTCCTAGCCGTATCAATCACCAGGTGGGGTGTTGACCATTTTTCGTATGTGCTTTCGCAAACACTTTTCCAGGTGAGAGGAGGCAAGCCATCGATTTCTGCTGGTCTGCTTTCGATGCGTCTCCGGTGCTCGGCAGCATCGGAACAAACCACTTCCACATCCATGAGGCCCACGAGCGCATTACGCGCAACTTGCGCCCACGAATCGCGAGTGACCTGAAGAGCATTCACCGAATCGGCAACCACGGGTTGGCCCAGACGCAGGTTTTCTTCCGCCACCCAATAGGCGCTCACATACCCGGCAGGGCCAACGTCGTCACGGAGCACGTTACTACTGCGAATCGCCATCTCGATCGTATCTATGCGTAGATAAACAGCCGCGAATTTCTTCGCCACAGCTTTTGCGAGCGTTGTCTTTCCCGTACCCGGCAGTCCTCCAAATACAATCAGCAAAGGATGAATCCTCCGGTTGATTGTATCGCCATCTAACGAATGGATCGTCGGCCCAAACGGAATTCATTTTCCCGACGTGCTGCTTCAAATAGGACTCAGATTGGGCCGGGAAAGGCGCGTGTCATTGTTGGCGAAAAATCGCCATTGCACTAACAACACTCAGTTGGTACGCCACGAGGTTCGAAGTTCCGATGGGCCAACGCTGGCACTTCAGCTCAGAAGGTGAAGTGCTATCCTTCCCTCAATGCGAATCAATTACCTTGAGTGCACACGCTGCGGCGATCATCTTTCTGCCGATCATCCGCGGAATATCTGCCCCAAAGATGGTGGGGTGCTTTTTGTTCGCTACGATCTCGCCAGCCTGAAAGGCAAGCTGCGCCCCGAAGATCTTCGCGGGCGCGTGGCCTCCATGTGGCGCTATGCCGAGGTCCTCCCCGAACTTCGCGCCGATGAAAAGCCCGTCACGCTCGGCGAAGGGTTCACTCCCATGCTCGCCAGCCGCGAGCACGCGAATGTTTTCATCAAGGATGAAGGGCTGAATCCAACCGGATCGTTCAAGGCACGCGGCATGTCGGCGGCGGTCACTATGGCTCGCCATTATGGTCTTAAGAAGCTGGCTGTGCCTTCCGCCGGAAATGCCGGTGGCGCCCTTGCCGCCTACGCGGCAGCTGCGGGGCTGGAAGCCTACATCTTCATGCCGAAAGATGTGCCGCTCGCCAATCGCATGGAGTCGGAATATTTCGGCGCGCACGTAACGCTCGTCGATGGCTTGATCAGCGACTGCGCGCGCATCGTTGCCGAGCGCAAAGAAAAATGGTTCGACGTCTCCACGCTCAAGGAGCCGTTTCGCGTTGAAGGCAAGAAGACGATGGGCTACGAACTGGCCGAGCAACTTGACTGGAAGCTGCCGGACGCGATCATCTATCCGACCGGCGGCGGCACAGGCCTGATTGGGATGTGGAAGGCCTTCGAGGAGATGGAGGAATTAGGCTGGCTAGGAGCGGAACGGGCTGGGTCAATGCGCCCAAAGATGATTACCGTGCAAGCAGCGGGTTGCGCCCCGATAGTGAAGGCGTTCGAATCAGGGAAGAGCGCGTCCGAAATGTGGGCGGGCGCGCAGGCATTCGCCGCTGGCCTGCGCGTGCCCAAGGCTTACGGCGACTACCTGATTCTCGACATTCTAAAGAAGAGTGGCGGCACCGCGGTGAGCGCGACCGACGAAGAAATTCTCGCGGCCACGCGCCATATGGCGAGCGTCGAAGGCGTGTTCGCCGCGCCCGAGGGAGCCGCAACCCTTGTGGCTTACCAAAAACTGCGGTCTAGCGGTTTTCTGCGCGCCGAAAATACGGTTGTGCTGTTCAATACCGGCTCGGCCTATAAGTATCTCGACATGATGGAAGCGCAGGAACGCCACGCGGAACGAACAGTGCCGGCGGCCCGTAACATTGGCGGCATCATCGGGCCGTACTGAGATCGCAACTTGAAATCACGCTGGGACGCCGCCCTCGGCTGTCCGCAGGCAAAAGTCTTGGCCTTCCCCTTTCAACGCGATTCTTTCCAAACCCTGCGCGAAGCGATGATCCGCTCGCAACTCGCCGAGCGCGGCGTACGCGATCCGCGCGTCCTGGCGGCGATGCGCTCCGTTCCACGGCATGAATTTGTGCC
This sequence comes from uncultured Acidobacteriaceae bacterium, assembly GCA_963804075.1. Lineage (GTDB taxonomy): Bacteria > Acidobacteriota > Terriglobia > Terriglobales > Acidobacteriaceae > Acidiflorens. The sequence goes on from CAWDPB010000067.1 coordinate 8,977, forward strand.
CGAAGAATTCCGCGACCAGGCTTATAACGACAATCCGTTGCCGATCGGCGAGGGACAGACGATCTCTCAGCCTTATATTGTGGCCGCAATGCTGGATCACCTCGCACTACAGGAAGCCCCGCAGGAGCCGGAAGCCTTGCAGAAGAACGCTCGCGTGCTTGAAGTCGGCGTGGGTTCGGGTTACGTGACGGCGCTGCTGTCCGTGCTCTGCGCCGAAGTATTTTCGGTAGAGAGGTTCGCGTCGCTGGCGCTCTCCGCCGAAGCCACGTTGCGGCGGCTGGGATACAACAATGTGAAAATGTGCATAGGCGACGGCGCGCTGGGCTGGCCTGAATATGCGCCGTTCGATGCCATCATGGTCTCCGCCGCAACCGCTGCGATTCCTCCTGCACTAATCGAGCAGCTGGCGGAAGGTGGACGCATGATCCTACCAGTCGGCCCGCCGTCGAGCCAGGAGTTGCAACTCGTACGCAAGGTCAGCGGGCAACCTGCCGTGACCGTGTTAGAAGGATGCAGATTTGTGCCCTTGGTGAGCGGGACAGTGGCCCGTGGATAGTGGTCAGTACCCATTCCTCTTTTCTTAGTGGTTAGTCCGTCAACTGACTGCCCACTGCCCACTGCTTTACAATACCGCCGTGGGTTTCCTGCACAATTTGAAGATCACGCTGGAGATGATCAAGTGGGAGCACTCTATCTTCGCGCTTCCGTTCGCGCTTTGCGGAGCGATGCTCGCAGCCGGCGGTCTGCCAAGCTGGCATCAGCTGGCGTGGATCATCGTGGCCATGGTTTCGGCGCGCTCGGCGGCGATGGCGTTCAACCGGCTGGCCGACGCTTCGATTGACGCGGCCAATCCTCGGACGGCAACGCGCGCTTTGCCGGTTGGTCTGCTCACACCGGGATTTGTCACCACCTTCGTTGTGATCTCCTGCGGCATTTTTGTGCTGGCCGCTGCGCAATTAAACCGGCTTACGCTTTGGCTTTCGCCGGTGGCGCTGGCGGTTGTGCTGCTTTATTCCTATTCCAAGCGGTTCACGCGCTGGTCGCATTTGTTTCTTGGCTTCGCGCTTGGCATCGCTCCGGCGGCAGCGTGGATTGCAGTTCGTGGATCGCTCGATCCGCGCATTCTTCTGCTCACCGCTGCGGTCACGTTTTGGGTTGGCGGATTCGATGTTATCTATGCCTGCCAGGATTACGACTTTGACCGCGACCACGGCTTGCATTCGGTGCCTCGCTATCTCGGAATTCATGCGGCGCTCTGGGTTGCGCGCGCGTTTCATCTGGTGATGCTGGGGTTGCTGGTCGCCCTCGTTCTTGCTTTCGGTCTCGGCAAACTTGCTTTTGTAGGAGTGGCTGCCGTCGCAGTGCTGCTTGCTTATGAGCACTCGCTCGTTCGCCACGACGATCTGAGCAAGCTGAACGCCGCGTTCTTCACGATGAATGGCGTTATCTCGGTGGTGTTCTTCGTCTTCGTGGCTGGGGACCTCTTGCTGAAGCGCGGCTGAGGTTCAACAGTCAATTCTGGGTACCCCCTCCCCCCCACCGTCTCTCTAAAGTCTTGAATCTAAAAGGCGACATTTTCAAAGTATTCATAATAAAGACGTTAAATGTAAAGTCTTGAAAATAGACCAGTTAGCATTGTGGCGATTTCCAGAGTCTATTTAGAATCAATTAGTTACGATTCGATCATCCCGCAAAGTATTGACGTTTAAGAACTTAGAGAGACGAACGCTATTTTGCACTTCTCCGCTGGCTTAGCCGCGCTCGGGCGTCGGGTGCTGGGACGACGAACCCACGATCCAGTTGCTCGATTCCGCGGTCGATCTTCTGCCGCTCCTTCTGCCGTACTTCCAAAAGCCTCTGCTGTTTGAGTTGCTCCTGCTCTTCGAGGAGACGCAGTCCTTCACGGATGACTTCCGAGGCAGAGGCATAGCGTCCGCTCTTTACCCTCGCGTCCACCATCCGTTCCAATTCTGGGGTTAGAGAAATGTTCACGGCACGCTCCCAACACTAACTATGCGTTGTGTATCATAGAATATCAATAAATAGCATAAAATGATATTTTAAAATATGCCGCGCGAATGCGTTCAAACGCGGCGTAGGCATCGGCTTCGGCGGGTGCGGCGAGGCTAACGCGATAGGCCATACTTGGTACGCATCTCGTCCAGTACCTGAGCGGCGGGTTTCAGTTCGCCGCGTTCCGCGCTTGCCATTCCTTCTTGAATTGCGGCGAGGGTTTCCATGTGGTGCAGGCGGTCTTGCATTCGCTGGTAGCTGGCCGCGTCCTGCACAACGACTTCGGCCTTGCCGTTCACGGTCAGGACTTCCGGAGTTTTCGTCTTCTTGAGACGCTTGACGTGGGCTTTGTGGTTGCGGAGGAAGTCGGTGAGGGAGTGGATTTGACGGGTATCGAGCATAAGGGCATCCCTGATGATTCTATGATAATTATATGCTGTAATAGCGATGCTGTAAATCAAGATTTGAGCTGCCAGTTGTATCGGCAGCATCGCCGCCCACCCTTGCAAAGAACGCAAGGATGGGGCACCCTCAGTTGTGGTGACGCAGGCGGAAATCGTTCAAAGGGTCGGCCACCCGCCGACCGAGGTTGGAATATAGCCAGCAGGCAGGGAATCCCGCAGAAGCAAGCCATGCAGCGGAGGCACTGCTTGAGGTGCCAACCCATTGGAGTGAGTCTCGGCCCGCGCTGCGCCAGTGAGAATCTCCGCTCGCATTTGCCTTGCCCCCGGACGAGAAAAATGTTTCAGGTAATCCGGCGCGAACTTGCCAGGATGCTTCCAGCCTTGAAACGGCATCGGCGCTTTGCGTTGTGAAAAATCCTTCCCCGGTTTATCGACGCTTCTTAGGACCCGGCCCGACAGGCGCTCGTAACTCCGATACGATTGCTGCTGCTGAGCCGAAACGGGGGCCGAGAGACTAGAGCTAGAAGTAACCAAAACTGTGAAGGCGGAATTACTCTGTTGGGCAGCACAAACCTCTCCGACGATGCAGGAATAATAACTCAACAAACGTGATGTTTGCCGTGATGGGTGCACCATCAATTTTCTTCAACAACGGCAACAGCATCGCCGCCTGAGGCTGAAATCCGCGCCGGTGCCAACTGTCCGTTCCCGCGCCTTCTTCAGCTTGTCTGAGTCGGCCCGGTCGATCAGCCGTTGCATCTCCTCCGCCGTCGGCTTCTCCCCGTTCGCTAGCTTGAAGAGCACATTGAGCAGGATCGCCCTCAGCGCCACCAATTCGGCCATAAGCGCCTGGGCCTCGGCTCCGCCCGGATCGGTCGGTTTAGTCTCCTGCCCGTTGGCGTTCTCTAGCATCACCTCGCGGCACCACTCCCCGAGCGTCCGACCTCGGCCTGCGCCGCCGTTTCCAGTTGCGCGTACTCTTCCTCGCTCACTTTGAAACCAATGGATTTCGTGCGCAGCGGCGGCTTCACCATGTCCGGCTTCCTCTCTCGCCATCCCAGCCGAGACTAGCAGCTGCGCTTAAGAATCAACAAGTTCGCCTGCGCGAACTTCCGGTTACCGCGCGCTAACCGGATTCGCGGGATTTTTCTCTTAGCTGCTCTGGTTTCAACAAGATCGCGCGCGCTAACCCGCCGTTCGCGCGCAGCACCCATTCGGGGGTGACGTATCATACCTCCTCCCCGTGCGCAGCACGGCTAAAAACCCTCCAGCAAACCGCCCTATCAAGACTCCTTCCGCTTCCTCAGCTGCATTAAGGCCTTGGCTGCTCTCTTGTGGCCCTTCCTTGCCGCCCGAGCGAGCCATAAAGTTGCATCTTGAACATTTCTGCTGGTCTTAGCCCCCTCCAGGTATGCCATTCCGATGTCGTATTGCGCCTGCGGATCACCGCTCCGTGCGGCTCTACGAAGCCAGTACATCCCCTGCCGGGCGTTTCGTTTGGTACCGCGTCCCTCAAGATATGCGACGCCAAGATTGCATTGCGCGGCAGCATTTCCAAGGTGGCTGCCTGCCTATAGTATTTGAAGGCCTTCTTCAAGTTAACCCTAGTGCCCTTTCCGTATTCGAAAGCCAAGGCTAGGTTGAAAGGAGCCTCTAGGTGCTTGCCATCCGCGGCAGCACGGAACCAGTACAGGGCTAGTCTCGGCTCCTTCTTTACCCCTAGGCCTTCGGCGTAGCTGAATCCAACGAGATTCTGGCTATGCACATAACCCGCCTTGGCCGCCTGAAGCAGATAGGAAACGCCTTTCGAAAGTTCTTTGGGCAACGGATGCCATAGAACAGCCTCCGAACCCCTGCGAGACGCCTCTTTGTCGGGTAACGGTTCGCTGGGTAGCTCTTTTGTGGAACTCGATTCATATTTCTGGCTCCTGTACAGGTCTTGAATTGAGTCAGTCGGAGCTTATCCCCACTTGAGGACGGGGAGGCGCTCCGTGGCTTGAACCTAGGCTTTTGCCTGTCTTTCGTATTCGACCGACCGGGCCGCGCTTTGGTGTGCTTATCCCAATTCTTTGTTTGCTGATTGCATGTGTGCTCTTTTTTCCCGTCCCTTGTCCTTGGCAGCCATTGGACTGGTGTCAACCGCCCTTTGCCGCTGATAGCAAGGGGCGGTTGACACCAGTCCAATGGCTGCCAAGGACAAGGGACAGGAAAAAGAGCACACTCCAATCAGCAAACAAAGAATTGGGATAAGCACACCAAACCGCGGCCCGGTCGGTCGAATACGAAAGACAGGCAAAAGCCTGGGTTCAAGCCGCGGACGCCTCCCCGTCCTCAAGACATGGATAACTCCAACTGACTGGACTCAAGACCTGTAAGGAGCCAGAAATATGAATCGAGTTCCACAAAGAGCTACCAGCGAACCGTTACCCGACAAAGAGGCGTCTCGGAGGGGACCGGAGGCTGTTCTATGGCATCCGTTGCCCAAAGAACTTTCGAAAGGCGTTTCCCTATCTGCTTCAGGCGGCCAAGGCGGGTTATGTGCATAGCCAGAATCTCGTTGGATTCAGCTACGCCGAAGGCCTAGGGGTAAAGAAGGAGCCGAGACTAGCCCTGTACTGGTCCCGTGCTGCCGCGGATGGCAAGCACCTAGAGGCTCCTTTCAACCTAGCCTTGGCTTTCGAATACGGAAAGGGCACTAGGGTTAACTTGAAGAAGGCCTTCAAATACTATAGGCAGGCAGCCACCTTGGGAAATGCTGCCGCGCAATGCAATCTTGGCGTCGCATATCTTGAGGGACGCGGTACCAAACGAAACGCCCGGCAGGGGATGTACTGGCTTCGTAGAGCCGCACGGAGCGGTGATCCGCAGGCGCAATACGACATCGGAATGGCATACCTGGAGGGGGCTAAGACCAGCAGAAATGTTCAAGATGCAACTTTATGGCTCGCTCGGGCGGCAAGGAAGGGCCACAAGAGAGCAGCCAAGGCCTTAATGCAGCTGAGGAAGCGGAAGGAGTCTTGATAGGGCGGTTTGCTGGAGGGTTTTTAGCCGTGCTGCGCACGGGGAGGAGGTATGATACGTCACCCCCGAATGGGTGCTGCGCGCGAACGGCGGGTTAGCGCGCGCGATCTTGTTGAAATCAGAACAGCTAAGAGAAAAATCCCGGAATCCGGTTAGCGCGCGGTAACCGGAAGTTCGCGCAGGCGAACTTGTTGATTCTTAAGCGCGGCTGCTAGTCTCGGCTGGGATGGCGAGAGAGGAAGGCCGGACATGGTGAAGCCGCCGCTGCGCACGAAATCCATCGGTTTCAAAGTGAGCGAGGAAGAGTACGCGCAGCTGGAAACGGCGGCGCAGGCCGAGGGTCGGACGCTCGGGGAGTGGTGCCGCGAGGTGGTGCTAGAGAACGCCAGCGGCCAGGAGACTAAACCGACCGGGCCGGGCGGAGCCGAGGCCCAGGCGCTTATGGCCGAACTGGTGGCGCTGAGGGCGATCCTGCTCAATGTGCTCTTCAAGCTGGCGAACGGGGAGAAGCCGACGGCGGAGGAGATGCAACGGCTGATCAACCGGGCCGACTCAGACAAGCTGAAGAAGGCGCGGGAGCGGACAGTTGGCACCGGCGCGGATTTCAGCCTCAGGCGGCGATGCTGTTGCCGTTGTTGAAGAAAATTGATGGTGCACCCATCACGGCAAACATCACGTTTGTTGAGTTATTATTCCTGCATCGTCGGAGAGGTTTGTGCTGCCCAACAGAGTAATTCCGCCTTCACAGTTTTGGTTACTTCTAGCTCTAGTCCTCTCGGCCCCCGTTTCGGCTCAGCAGCAGCAATCGTATCGGAGTTACGAGCGCCTGTCGGGCCGGGTCCTAAGAAGCGTCGATAAACCGGGGAAGGATTTTTCACAACGCAAAGCGCCGATGCCGTTTCAAGGCTGGAAGCATCCTGGCAAGTTCGCGCCGGATTACCTGAAACATTTTTCTCGTCCGGGGGCAAGGCAAATGCGAGCGGAGATTCTCACTGGCGCAGCGCGGGCCGAGACTCACTCCAATGGGTTGGCACCTCAAGCAGTGCCTCCGCTGCATGGCTTGCTTCTGCGGGATTCCCTGCCTGCTGGCTATATTCCAACCTCGGTCGGCGGGTGGCCGACCCTTTGAACGATTTCCGCCTGCGTCACCACAACTGAGGGTGCCCCATCCTTGCGTTCTTTGCAAGGGTGGGCGGCGATGCTGCCGATACAACTGGCAGCTCAAATCTTGATTTACAGCATCGCTATTACAGCATATAATTATCATAGAATCATCAGGGATGCCCTTATGCTCGATACCCGTCAAATCCACTCCCTCACCGACTTCCTCCGCAACCACAAAGCCCACGTCAAGCGTCTCAAGAAGACGAAAACTCCGGAAGTCCTGACCGTGAACGGCAAGGCCGAAGTCGTTGTGCAGGACGCGGCCAGCTACCAGCGAATGCAAGACCGCCTGCACCACATGGAAACCCTCGCCGCAATTCAAGAAGGAATGGCAAGCGCGGAACGCGGCGAACTGAAACCCGCCGCTCAGGTACTGGACGAGATGCGTACCAAGTATGGCCTATCGCGTTAGCCTCGCCGCACCCGCCGAAGCCGATGCCTACGCCGCGTTTGAACGCATTCGCGCGGCATATTTTAAAATATCATTTTATGCTATTTATTGATATTCTATGATACACAACGCATAGTTAGTGTTGGGAGCGTGCCGTGAACATTTCTCTAACCCCAGAATTGGAACGGATGGTGGACGCGAGGGTAAAGAGCGGACGCTATGCCTCTGCCTCGGAAGTCATCCGTGAAGGACTGCGTCTCCTCGAAGAGCAGGAGCAACTCAAACAGCAGAGGCTTTTGGAAGTACGGCAGAAGGAGCGGCAGAAGATCGACCGCGGAATCGAGCAACTGGATCGTGGGTTCGTCGTCCCAGCACCCGACGCCCGAGCGCGGCTAAGCCAGCGGAGAAGTGCAAAATAGCGTTCGTCTCTCTAAGTTCTTAAACGTCAATACTTTGCGGGATGATCGAATCGTAACTAATTGATTCTAAATAGACTCTGGAAATCGCCACAATGCTAACTGGTCTATTTTCAAGACTTTACATTTAACGTCTTTATTATGAATACTTTGAAAATGTCGCCTTTTAGATTCAAGACTTTAGAGAGACGGTGGGGGGGAGGGGGTACCCAGAATTGACTGTTGAACCTCAGCCGCGCTTCAGCAAGAGGTCCCCAGCCACGAAGACGAAGAACACCACCGAGATAACGCCATTCATCGTGAAGAACGCGGCGTTCAGCTTGCTCAGATCGTCGTGGCGAACGAGCGAGTGCTCATAAGCAAGCAGCACTGCGACGGCAGCCACTCCTACAAAAGCAAGTTTGCCGAGACCGAAAGCAAGAACGAGGGCGACCAGCAACCCCAGCATCACCAGATGAAACGCGCGCGCAACCCAGAGCGCCGCATGAATTCCGAGATAGCGAGGCACCGAATGCAAGCCGTGGTCGCGGTCAAAGTCGTAATCCTGGCAGGCATAGATAACATCGAATCCGCCAACCCAAAACGTGACCGCAGCGGTGAGCAGAAGAATGCGCGGATCGAGCGATCCACGAACTGCAATCCACGCTGCCGCCGGAGCGATGCCAAGCGCGAAGCCAAGAAACAAATGCGACCAGCGCGTGAACCGCTTGGAATAGGAATAAAGCAGCACAACCGCCAGCGCCACCGGCGAAAGCCAAAGCGTAAGCCGGTTTAATTGCGCAGCGGCCAGCACAAAAATGCCGCAGGAGATCACAACGAAGGTGGTGACAAATCCCGGTGTGAGCAGACCAACCGGCAAAGCGCGCGTTGCCGTCCGAGGATTGGCCGCGTCAATCGAAGCGTCGGCCAGCCGGTTGAACGCCATCGCCGCCGAGCGCGCCGAAACCATGGCCACGATGATCCACGCCAGCTGATGCCAGCTTGGCAGACCGCCGGCTGCGAGCATCGCTCCGCAAAGCGCGAACGGAAGCGCGAAGATAGAGTGCTCCCACTTGATCATCTCCAGCGTGATCTTCAAATTGTGCAGGAAACCCACGGCGGTATTGTAAAGCAGTGGGCAGTGGGCAGTCAGTTGACGGACTAACCACTAAGAAAAGAGGAATGGGTACTGACCACTATCCACGGGCCACTGTCCCGCTCACCAAGGGCACAAATCTGCATCCTTCTAACACGGTCACGGCAGGTTGCCCGCTGACCTTGCGTACGAGTTGCAACTCCTGGCTCGACGGCGGGCCGACTGGTAGGATCATGCGTCCACCTTCCGCCAGCTGCTCGATTAGTGCAGGAGGAATCGCAGCGGTTGCGGCGGAGACCATGATGGCATCGAACGGCGCATATTCAGGCCAGCCCAGCGCGCCGTCGCCTATGCACATTTTCACATTGTTGTATCCCAGCCGCCGCAACGTGGCTTCGGCGGAGAGCGCCAGCGACGCGAACCTCTCTACCGAAAATACTTCGGCGCAGAGCACGGACAGCAGCGCCGTCACGTAACCCGAACCCACGCCGACTTCAAGCACGCGAGCGTTCTTCTGCAAGGCTTCCGGCTCCTGCGGGGCTTCCTGTAGTGCGAGGTGATCCAGCATTGCGGCCACAATATAAGGCTGAGAGATCGTCTGTCCCTCGCCGATCGGCAACGGATTGTCGTTATAAGCCTGGTCGCGGAATTCTTCGGGCACAAATTCATGCCGTGGAACGGAGCGCATCGCCGCCAGGACGCGCGGATCGCGTACGCCGCGCTCGGCGAGTTGCGAGCGGATCATCGCTTCGCGCAGGGTTTGGAAAGAATCGCGTTGAAAGGGGAAGGCCAAGACTTTTGCCTGCGGACAGCCGAGGGCGGCGTCCCAGCGTGATTTCAAGTTGCGATCTCAGTACGGCCCGATGATGCCGCCAATGTTAGGGCCGCCGGCACTGTCCTTTCCGCGTGGCGATCCTGCGCTTCCATCATGTCAAAATAGTTATAGGCCGAGCCGGTATCGACAGCACAACCGATTTCGGCGCGCAGAAAACCGCTAGACCGCAGTTTTTGGTAAGCCACAAGGGTTGCGGCTCCCTCGGGCGCGGCGAACACGCCTTCGACGCTCGCCATATGGCGCGTGGCCGCGAGAATTTCTTCGTCGGTCGCGCTCACCGCGGTGCCGCCACTCTTCTTAGAATGTCGAGAATCAGGTAGTCGCCGTAAGCCTTGGGCACGCGCAGGCCAGCGGCGAATGCCTGGCGCGCCCGCCCACATTTCGGACGCGCTCTTCCCTGATTCGAACGCCTTCACTATCGGGGCGCAACCCGCTGCTTGCACGGTAATCATCTTTGGGCGCATTGACCCAGCCCGTTCCGCTCCTAGCCAGCCTAATTCCTCCATCTCCTCGAAGGCCTTCCACATCCCAATCAGGCCTGTGCCGCCGCCGGTCGGATAGATGATCGCGTCCGGCAGCTTCCAGTCAAGTTGCTCGGCCAGTTCGTAGCCCATCGTCTTCTTGCCTTCAACGCTGAATGGCTCCTTGAGCGTGGAGACGTCGAACCATTTTTCTTTGCGCTCGGCAACGATGCGCGCGCAGTCGCTGATCAAGCCATCGACGAGCGTTACGTGCGCGCCGAAATATTCCGCTCCAATACGAATTCCACAATG
>CAWDPB010000068.1:0-8135 GCA_963804075.1 uncultured Acidobacteriaceae bacterium
CTTCCTGGCGTCCGAAGTCGATGTAGTGAATCAAGTGATCGTAACCACGGTAGCAGCCGATGCAATCGTCTTCGGTGCGTCCGAACTCGACCGCGCCGAGAGCGGCAAAATATTGGGCGTTTTGCGGAACCTTGATCAGGTCTTCGGGCTTGGCGCCTTCGGGGATCTCAACCTTGCGTTCCTGCCACATGCGCGGGATGTTGGCTTGCCAGGCTTCGCGCATACCGCGAATGAAGCTGTTCGGACCTCCGAGCAACAGCACGTGCGGACGTAAGGTGTGGCCACGGGTAAGGACGCTGAGATTTTGCAGGACGATGGCTTCGAATAGCGACGCCATCAGTTCGTCGGGCGGGGTGCCGACTTTTTGCAGGCCGTTGATATCGGTTTCGGCGAAGACGCCACACTTCCCGGCCACTTTGTGGAGCTTGATGCCGTGATATTTTTGTTCGGCGAGCAGATCGACGGGAATTTTCAGCTTGGCGTTAATCTTGTCGATCACTGCCCCGGTGCCGCCGGCGCATTTATCGTTCATCGACGGAATCTTTTTCTTGCGGCCGGTTTCCTCGTCGTCTTTGAAGACGATGATCTTGGCATCCTGTCCGCCGAGTTCGATGACGGAATAGACCTCGGGGTGCAACTTTTCGACCGCCAGCGAAACAGCGGTCACTTCCTGAACGAACTTTGCGCCAATCTGCTCGGCGATCGAGCCACCGCCCGAGCCGGTCATAAACATGCGGGTGTTATGCGGATTGATCGCGACATCGGCTTCCATGCGCTTGAGGAATTCCAGCGTCTTTTCGGGCTGCTTGGTTTCGTGGCGCTGATAGTCCTGCCAGAGCACTTGATCGCTGGCGGCGTCGACGACCACGGCTTTTACCGTGGTTGAGCCGACGTCGAGCCCGACCAGGAATTTGATGGGGCGATCGTGGCCATGCACGGGATGGTGGATTGGCTTCACGCGCGGAAGCTGGGGTTCGAGCGGAGCGATCTGAATTAGCTGCGAACCCTTATGGTCGTGCATGAGTCCCTTTCTAGCCTACGAAGAAATCTAAAATCACTCACCGCCGAGACGCCGAGTTCGCAAAGAAAACAATTCCTTGATTTTCCTCGGCGCACTCTGCGTCTCGGCGGTGAAAGGCACTTAGTCGCCCGAGACCGCTGCGATTGGCGAGTCCACACGCACACGCGAGCGTTTCCAGAAGCGCGTGTCTTTGTCGATGCGGTCGTTGACGTGGAGAATGAATTGCGCCGCCGTGCCAGCGACTCCTTCGCGATGCGGCACGTGATAGAACGGCCGCTTCAGCTCCGGATGCTCGTCGATATAGGCGCGAATTTCATTCATGGTTTTGCCGGTCGACTGGAGGCACTGCTCGAATTCGGCTTTGGCCTTTACTTTGGCTTCGCCGAGCGCCATCTGGACGCGGCTGTGCGCGTTGACTTCGCCCTCGCCCGAAGTTTCGATGGGCAGGAAAATCATGTCCTTGAATTTGTTGATGACGGCGGATTGCACACCATCGGACTGCGAAGAGGGCATGCAGCCGAACGGCTTGAGCGCTAGGACCATGTGGCACATTTTGTGGACGGTGTAATAGACGTTCTTGCCGACTTCGAGATGGCCTTCGCCGCCGCGCGCGAACTGGTTGTAGAACGGGTTCGCGAGTTCGGCGAGTTCCTTCTGCGGGGCGAGATGATGGGTGATGCCGCCGAGATGTTTGATCGTCCGGTGATAGAAGAAATTCCACATACGCTCGCCAGCGCCGATGCCCCACAGCTTTTTGTGCAGGCCGATGTAGTTCGCGAACTGTTTCTTGACTTCGTGCCACTCCGGATTGCGGTGCGGCCGGTTCACGGGCCACTTCGCGATCGCGTGGGCTTTGGCCTGGTACATCAGATACGCAACCCAGGTCGCGATCGGCTCGACCAGCACCTGCGCGCCTTCGCGCTCCAGGAAGTCGAACATGTGGAAATTGCCGTCGCCTTCGGTGATCTGCGCCCAGAATTCGCCGGTGATTTTGACGAGCGGCTTTACGCGGGTGCGGTCGACTTCGATGGAATTCATTTTTTTCGCGCGCATCGTGGAGGGCATTGAGATAATCCTTGCCCCACATGTGCTCGTGCCACTTGCCGAAAACGTTGAAGGTGTTGCGCAGAATCTTATTGTTCTTGAATTTCGGCTTGGCCCAGTCGGGCGCGCGCTGCTCGATCTCGAACGAGTCGCGATTCTTCAGGTCCTCGCAGAGGCCGTCGACGGCTTCGTGGAAGACGCGGTCGGTCTCGCCCTGATGCGCTTCGTAGGGGCGAATCTGATAGATGAGATCGTTGAGCACGTCGCCAAGATGCATGGCGTTCAACATGCCGAAGCCGAAATCGATGGTGAATTTCAGCCCGGGCTCGCCCGATGCAGCTTTGATGCCGTCGCTGTCTTTAAAGAGCAGCACGCGGAAGCCGTCGAAGCCGGCATTCTTCAGCGCGAAGCGATACTCGGCCTCATACATGCCGAAGCGGCAGGGCCGCAGGAGCCGGCGGTGAAGAAGACATAGTTATCGAGAATCTCCTGCCGCGGGATGCCTTCTTTCTCGAGGAATTGCAGATACTGCACCAGGTTGCCAACGGTGAAATACGTCGGATTGCACTGGCCATTGTTGCCATACTCTTTGCCGATCTGGAAGGCGGGCACGTCCGGCACGGGCAACTTTTCGCAGCGATAGCCGCAGCCCTGGAAGACGGCGCGGATCAGGTCTTCGTGCTTCCAGGTGAAGCCACCGAACAGGATCGTGGTGTGGTCGCGCTGCTCGGCAGTAAATGCGCGTTCCATCGGACGGTGGAAATGGGCGGGCTGATCCGAGTCCGGCGATTTTCCGCAAACGCGCGCGTTCGGCGGCAAGGCGCAGTTTGATCTCCGAGTCGTTTTCAATCTGGACGAGATTCGACGCCATAAGCTTCCTCCGGCGGTTGGACAGCTTCTTGTTTAAATTGTATGCGTTGAGGAACCGAATACGTGGCGTGGGAGAGGAATGCGAGGCGAACGGAGACTCTGCCGATCGGCAAATCAAACGTTCTGGCCTTGCGGTACAACAATCCGAACTCCAAGCTGGAAAAGGAGGTTCGAGGCCTTGCGCCTCAAAAGAGTTGCCCACAAACTCTCTATGGCGCCGAATTAGCGATACATTCCCTGGGTTCACCGCGCTTCAGGCAACCCCACCAACATTCCTGAAGGGTTTTCGTGTAGGGACCGCGCGGGCCCCTTTTCTAGATTTGTTTCTAGCAGAAATCGGCTGTGGCTATCAAGCAGTGAATCACACATGCAACGTCTCGTTCTCTTGGCAAGGCCGCCCATTTTGGCATTCCAGTGCCGGTTGGCAGCATACGGGTTGCGGAAGTCCACGCGATGCATGAGAACTACACGTTGCATTTCAATGAGTTCCTCGTAGTACATCAACAACTAGTTGATATATCCCTTGAAGACGATACATTTATAAGACTCCGGAGCAATCACACTGAGGCGTAGTGAATGTCACAGACCCTTTCCTCCCGATGTTCGCAAACTGGCCGGATGGCGTTTTGGCTCATTGCCTGTTTGAGATTGACCCGTTATCGAATCGGCAAGGTGGAGACATTTTCATGAAGAATCAGCATCGTTACGCGGCGGTTTTTTGGGTGGTGGTCCTGACGGGGATGTTGCTGCGGTGCACACCGGCGGCAGGTGCAGCAGCAACAGGTCAGATTGTTGGAACAATAAAGCTCGATGGCCCCGCTCCCTCCCGCAGGCCCATCGATATGTCGAAGGACCCGGGATGCGCTCAAACTCATAGCGGAGCTGCGGCTGCGGAAAATGTTGTGGTTGGCCCAAACGGCGGGCTCGCGAATGTTGTTATCTACATTTCACAAGGGCTAAGCGGCGCCGAGCCCGCGTCTTCACAACCGGTCAAGCTCGAACAGAAGGGCTGTCAATATATTCCGCATGTTGTGGCCGTGAATCCCGGCCAACCCATGTCGATGGTGAACGACGATAAGACGATTCATAATGTCCACACCGATCCGCGAGCCGGAGGGGGAAACAAGGGCTGGAATAAATCGCAAATGTCGGGCAGTCCGCCGATCGATGTTGTCTGGGCGAATGAAGAAGTTGCGATTCCGGTAAAGTGCAATATTCATCCCTGGATGCGCGCCTATATTGTCGTGGTCAAGGGACCGCACAGCGTCAGCAATGAGAGCGGAGCGTTCAGGCTTGATGATGTGCCTCCGGGCAACTACACGCTGACCGCCTGGCATGAAACGTACGGGACGCTTACACAGAAGGTGACCGTTATGCCCGGCAAGGCAGCTAATATCGACTTCACATTTAAGACGAAATAGAGAGACCTCGTGGCCGGTCAGTCTACGGGCACGGAGGCAGGGCTGGGAATCGGGGAGCCGAATCTTTCGGCCGGCTTGGCGGCGGGCAATTCGAACCATTTGCGCACTGCGGGAAGCGCTTCGCGCATGGCCAGTTCGCCGACGCGAATCAAGTCTCCGGCGCGTTTGAAATCGTCGAAGTTGAAGCTCGCTACATCCGGCTCAATCACAAGGTCGGCGCCGCCGCGCCAACGGTGGCTCATCTGGTCCTGCGCAATCGCAAACGATTGGCCGATCACGTCGAACAAATGCCGGGGCGCATTCTTGCTGGACCACGATCCCTTCAGATTGACCGCCAGCACGCGCTGAGCGCCCATCTGACGCACGGGGCGCACGGGCACAGGATGCGAAAGCATGCCGTCGACGAAGCAGCGGCCGTCTACATTCACGGGCAGGAACATACCCGGATAGGCGCAACTGGCGCGCACGGGATCGATCAACGCGCCCGTGCGGAAAACAGCGCCCTCTCCTGTGTTGAAGTCGGTCGCGACGACTCCGAGCGGGATTCGCAAATCTTCGAATGTCTTCGCTTTAAGAGTTCGCGTCAGGAACGAAACCATGCGATCGTTGTTGGCAAAGCCGTAGCGGGAGAGAGTCCAGCGGGCGAAGGTGGTAAAGCGGACCTTGCAGGCCATTTCCTCGAGTTCGGCAATGGAAACTCCACTGCAATACGCGGCACCAATCAGCGCGCCAACACTGGTTCCGGCGATAAATCGAACTGGGATGCCCTCTTCTTCAAGTACTTTAAGAACTCCGACGTGCGCAATACCGCGGGCGAAGCCACCGCCGAGGGCAACACCTAAAGTGGGGATCGATCCCTCGGTGCCGTTCGCTTTTCGCGAAAGCTCGCGTCCAAACGCGCGCACGGACCGGATTACTTTGCCCAGATTCTTCACCGGAACCCCATGTCCGGGCTTGCCCACGCGGCAAACCCCCACATCCCTCGTAGTAGGATGCCACAAGAACGGCGCGCGTCCAGCCCACCGTTGTGCCATTTGGGAGCGGGAAGACTGCAGTTACGGAGGAGAGTTGCTATATTGTGTGTTTACTTTAGAGTAACTTCATTGTCCGGTTACGTGCCGTAGCTTGGGGTGTGGAGGGCAGGACTTACACGGCAATCTTGTATCGGTCAGACAACATCGTATGAATCGCAGCGAAATGTGGAAGCGTATCGAGGGACATCCCCACGCGTGGGATATGGTCGTGGTGGGGGGGGGTGCGACTGGTGTGGGAGTCGCCATCGACGCGGCCTCGCGCGGGTACGACGTGCTGCTGCTTGAGCAGAGCGATTTTGGCAAGGGTACATCCAGCCGCAGCACGAAGCTGGCGCACGGCGGAGTGCGCTATCTGGAGCAAGGCGATATCGGCCTGGTGATGGAAGCGCTCAAGGAGCGCGGGCTGCTTGCTGCAGAACGCGCCGCATCTGGTTCACGATCTGGCCTTCGTGGTGCCGAACTACGACTGGTGGGAGGCTCCGTTTTATGGCGTTGGGCTGAAGGTGTATCAGTTGCTGGCGGGCAAGTATGGGTTTGGAGCGTCGCGCATTCTTTCGCGCGAGGAAACGCTGGCACATTTGCCAACGCTCAAAACCGAGGGCCTGCGCGGCGGGGCGGTTTACTATGACGGGCAATTCGACGACTCGCGGCTCTTGATTGACATGGTGGCGACCGCATATGAACAAGGGGCGACGCTGCTTAACTATGCCGAAGTGACGGGTGTGACGAAAGACGCCCAGGGATTTGTTGAGGGCGTCACGGCGCGCGACGCGGAAACCGGTGAGGAGTTTCAGGCGTCGGCCAAGGTTGTGATCAATGCCACTGGCGCTTTCAGCGACCGGCTGCGGCGAATTGCCGAGCCCGATGCGGCGGCGATGATCGCTCCCAGCCAGGGTGTTCATCTGGTATTTGACGCCGAATTTTTGGCGGGCGAGAGCGCAATCATGGTTCCGCATACCAGCGATGGACGCGTGCTGTTTGCGATCCCATGGCATGGCCACACGCTGGTGGGAACGACGGACACGGCGATTCCGGCGGCGACCTTGGAGCCGGTTGCGATGGAGGAGGAGATCGACTTCATCCTCTCTACGGCTGGGCAATATCTGGCGAAGGCTCCAACGCGCGACGACGTGCTCAGCGTGTTCGCGGGCGTGCGGCCGCTTGTACGTACAGTCGAATGCGAGCACGGCCTCGCTTTCGCGCGACCATGTGATCCATATCGACCGCTCCGGCATGGTCAGCGTCATGGGCGGAAAGTGGACGACTTATCGCCACATGGCGGAGGATTGCGTCGATCAGGCGGCCACGCTCGCGGAGTTACCGGAGCGGGCATGCGTGACTCGAGATCTTCATATTCACGGATACCATGACGCAGCGAAGGAATTTGGTGCGCTCTCGGTTTACGGTTCCGACGCGCTGGAGATTCGCAAACTGATCGAGACCGATGGCAGTCTAAGAGAGAAGCTCGCATCCGGCATTGCCGTACACGAAGGCGGAAGTTGTTTGGGCGGTACGGCAAGAGATGGCGCGAACCGTGGAAGACGTGCTGGCCCGCCGTACTCGTGCGTTATTTCTAAATGCGCAAGCCGGCTTTGGAGATGGCGCCTGGCGTGTCGCGGATGCCATGGCTATCGAGTTGGGCTGGGACAACGCAGTCAAGAGAAAAACAGTTGGCCGCGTTTCGGGAGATCGCAAGACACTACAAATTGCCGAGCTGTAGCGGCTAGACAGGCTGCGGAAAGAGCCGTTGCGAAAAAGTCCGCTGGCATGGCAAGAGCGACCGCCAGGGCTAAAGCCCCGATTGATTCGAAGCGACTTACGCGGCCCTGAAGGGCCGCTCTTCCACGGCGGTCCTTACATTTGTGACACTTTCCGCAAGCTCTGGAACTCGTGCCCTTGCCAAAACCGCCGTGAATCGAGTTTTCCCGCAGCTCGTGAAATCGCCGATCTATCTCAGCGATCTAACGGCACGGCCGAGGTAGAACCCTTCCCTCTCGCGTCCTTGTGAAAACACGCATTTGCGGAATCCTCCGATGCAGCGATTTTCTTCGGTGCGAGTTGCTTTTTCCCCGCACCGCAGCGGAGGATAGTACGCAATGATCATCAACTTTGCCGAGCGGGCCCATAACCACAATTGGGAACTGGACCCGATTATCCGATCGCTGCTCGACACGGACTTTTACAAATTGCTGATGCTCCAGTTCATCTGGAAGCATTTTCCAAGCACGCGCGTAACGTTCTCGGTGGTCAATCGCAGCGGCGCGGTTCGCCTCGCCGACATGTTTTCTCATGAAGAGCTGACCCATCAAATGGACCATGTGCGGCGCTTGCGTTTCCGCCGTTCAGAACTTGTGTGGCTTGCCGGCAATACCTTTTATGGCCGTCGCGGCATTTTTGAACCTGCGTTCCTCGAGTGGATGGAGCACGACTTTCGTCTTTCCGAGTACGCGGTTTCTGTCTGCGACGGACAATACGATCTCACCTTCGAGGGAAACTGGCTGGAGACGACGATGTGGGAGCTTTACGCGCTCCCCATTCTCAGCGAGCTGCGGTCGCGGGCCAGCATGAAGAACCTGCGCGAGTTCGGGCTCGACATTCTGTATGCACGCTCGAAAACAAGGCTATGGAGCAAGATCGAGCGCTTGCGCGGGGTTCCGGATCTGCTGGTCGCGGATTTCGGCACACGGCGGCGGCACAGTTTCCTGTGGCAGGAGTATGTGGTGAACGCCATGGCGGCCAACCCGG
>CAWDPB010000069.1:0-13314 GCA_963804075.1 uncultured Acidobacteriaceae bacterium
ACGGCATGTTCGACGAAGTGCTGGTCAAAGGCGTGAAGAAGGCCGGCGTTCCGCATTCGGCTCCGGTTCACCCGGCATCCCGCGCGAGAATCTCTCCAACATGGTTGTGCTCGACTACGGCACCGCCGAGTCGCTCGAATGGATTCGCCAGAACGCGAACGATCTTGCGGCCGTGCTGGTCGAGCCTGTGCAGAGCCGCCATCCGCATTTGCAGCCGCGGGAATTTCTGGAGGAGATTCGGAGGATCACCGAAAAATCGGGCACAGCTCTGATTTTCGATGAGGTCGTCACAGGCTTCCGCGTGCATCCGGGAGGCTGCCAGGCCCTGTTTGGTATCCGCGCCGATCTTGCCACGTACGGAAAAGTCGTTGCCGGCGGTATGCCGATCGGCATCCTCGCGGGCAAGGGCGCGTTCATGGACGCGCTCGACGGCGGCCAATGGCGATTCGGTGACGACTCCTACCCGGAGGTCGGTGTCACGTTCTTCGCGGGCACATTTGTCCGGCACCCGCTGACGCTTGCAGCCGTGAAAGCCGTGCTCGATCATTTCGAACAGCAAGGCCCCAGCCTGCAACAGAATCTGAATGAGAAGACAGCGAAGCTTGCGGGAAGGCTGAACGAATTGTTCGAGCGCGAGCAGGTTCCGACGCGCGTCGAGCATTTCGCCAGCATCTTCTATTTTGCCTTCCCATCCGAGGAGCGATTCGCCAGCCTCTTCTATTACTTCCTGCGGGCAAAAGGCGTCCACGTTCTGGAAGGCTTCCCGTGCTTCCTCACCACCACGCACTCCGATGCCGATATCGAGAAGGTATTCACTGCATTCAAGGAAAGCGTTGCCGACATGCAGAGTGCCGGCTTCTTTCCCAAGCGGGGGACGGTCGTCGATTCCATCGCCGCAATGGCCAGCCCGCAATCAACATCCACGCCCGTGACGGGGGAAATCCCCGTGACCGAGCCCCAGCTTGAGGTCTGGTTATCGGATCATTTGGGCGACGACGCCTCCTGCTGCTTCAACGAATCGTTCACGCTCCGCATGAAGGGCAATCTCAACGAAACCGCGATGAAAGAGGCGGTTCGTGCTCTGGTGAACCGGCATGACGCGTTGCGTGCGAAATTTGTCCACGAGGGGCAGGCGCAGAAATTCGTGCCTCACATCGATCTCAATATTCCCACCGTCGATCTTTCGACGCTGAGCGCGGCCGACCGCAGCGTCCGCGTCAAGCAGCTGATCGCCGACGATGCCCACACGCCGTTCCAGCTTACCGAGGGCCCGATGGTACGGGTGCAACTGATAAAGCTCGGACCGGATTCCTGGCAGCTGATTTTCACTTCCCATCACATCGTCTGCGACGGCTGGTCAACGAATGTGCTGCTCGACGAGCTCTCAAAAATCTACAACGACCTCAATGCCGGCAGGTCTTGGTCATTGCCTGCGCCCATGAGCTTCGCCACGTACGCGACCTCACAGCGGGAATTTCTGGACGCCCCGGAAGGCGCGAAGACCGAACAATTCTGGTTGGAGCAATTTCGCGAGCCGGTCCCTCTGCTCGATCTACCGACCGATCGTCCGCGGCCGGCGATGCGTGAATTTAAAGGCGCAACCTACCGCACCCGCATCGGCGCGGAGGCCTACAACTCGCTCAAGAAACTGGGAGCGAAACAAAAGTGCACCTTGTTCGTCACGCTGCTATCCGGTTTCCAGATTCTGTTGAGCCGGTTGAGCGGGCAGGACGACATTGTGGTCGGAATTCCGACCGCCGGGCAATCCTTGTTAGAAGACACAATTCTGGTGGGGCATTGCGTGAATTTCATCCCGCTGCGCGGGAAGCTCGCGGGCGATCCGACGGCGGCGCAATTCCTCACCAGTACCAAGCAAACGCTCCTCGCCGGTTATGAACACCGGAACTATACGTACGGCCGCCTGGTAAGGAAGCTTCAGATTCCGCGCGATCCAAGCCGGTTGCCGCTGACTGAAGTGCAGTTCAACCTGGAGCGGGTCGGCGACGCCATGAAATTCGACGGATTGGAAGCCGATGCCGATCCGAATCCGAAGAGCTTCGTTAACTTCGACATCTTCCTGAATATCGTGGAGTCGAAAGACGGCCTGATGCTCGACTGCGATTACAACACGGGCCTGTTCGATGAAGCGACCATTGCACGCTGGCTGAGCCACTACCAGACTTTGCTTCTGGGCATGGTCGCGAATGTGGAACAACCCGTCACGCGGTTGCCGCTCCTCTCTCCTGCCAATCGGCAGCAGATGCTGGCCGACTGGAATCGAACGGTCGCGGATTATCCCCGGAATCTGTGCGTGCACCAGTTGTTTGAGGCGCAGGCGCGGAAAACTCCCGACGCGGTTGCGGCTGTGTTCGAGAAAGTCCAGCTGACTTACCGCGAACTCGATCGCAAATCGAACCAACTCGCCAATTATTTGCGCAACAACGGCATACGCCCCGGAACGATGGTTGGCGTATTTGTGGAGCGCTCGCTCGACATGATCGTCGCGCTGTTAGGCATCATGAAAGCCGGCGGCACCTATGTACCGATGGACCCGACGTACCCGGCGGAACGGATTTCGTTTGTGCTCAACGATGCCAGCGTGCCTGTGCTCCTGACGCAGGAGGCGCTATTTAAGACGGTGAACGTTGGAAGCGCACGCCATGTTTTCCTCGACAGCGAGTGGGCGAAGATCGCGCAGCAATCGGCCGATGTACCTCCTCCGGCCGCCACAGCCGAGGATCTGGCGTATGTCATCTACACCTCGGGATCAACCGGCAAACCGAAGGGCGTGGAAATCTCCCATCGCTCGGTGGTGAATCTCCTTATGTCGATGAGCAAGAAGCCGGGCCTGACGGCACAGGACACTCTGGTTGCCGTGACCACGCTTTCGTTCGATATCGCCGGCCTGGAATTATTCCTGCCGCTGGTGTGCGGTGCGAAACTTGTCATTGCCAGCCGCGAAGCGGCTGCCGACGGCAGCCTGTTGCTGGAGCGTCTGGCCAGTTGCGGAGCGACCGTAATGCAGGCCACTCCCGTAACCTGGAAGCTGCTGATCGAAGCGGGATGGAATGGAACGCCCGCTTTGAAGGTCCTGTGCGGCGGGGAAGCTTTCCCGCGCGATCTCGCAGAGGAACTGCTGCGCCGCGCACTGTCCGTCTGGAACATGTATGGGCCGACCGAAACCACCATCTGGTCTTCGACCATCGACGTGAAACATGGAGATGGCTCGGTGCCGATCGGGCCGCCAATCGATAATACCCAGTTTTATGTGCTCGACAACAGCGATCAGCCTGTGCCCATTGGAGTGGCCGGAGAACTCTGCATTGCCGGCGACGGTGTCGCCCGTGGATATTTCCGGCGTCCGGAGCTGACGGCGGAGAAGTTTGTTGCCGACCCGTTTGCCGATACATCGTCGCCCGGTCCATCCGAGGCCCGCATGTACCGGACCGGCGACCTGGTTCGCTACCGGGCCGATGGTACGCTTGAATTCCTGGGACGGCGCGACCATCAGGTGAAATTGCGCGGGTTCCGCATCGAACTGGGAGAAATCGAGACCGCGCTTTCGCGCTATCCTGGAGTGCGCGAGGCAGTCGTGATCGTTCGCGAAGATACTCCCGGAGACAAGCGGCTGGTCGCATACGTGACCAGCGACCATCAGGCGCTCACCGTCGCTGCTGTGCGGGAGGCTTTAACCGGCAAGCTGCCCAACTACATGTTGCCGTCGGCGGTGGTGCGCATGGATGCCATGCCGCTGACTCCCAACGGGAAAATCGACCGCAAAGCGCTGCCCGCGCCAGATACCACGCGCTCGGCGCGGCAGCGGGAATACATGGCGCCGCGCACCGAGCAGGAAAAGATGCTGGCGGCAATCTGGGCCGAGGTTCTTCACCTGGACCGGGTCGGCATTCAGGACAACCTGTTTGAGCTGGGTGCGGACTCGCTGCACATTTTCCAGATCGTGGCGCGCGCGAGCAAGACCGGGATGCGAATCGCTCCGGCGGTGATCCTGAAGCACCGCACAATTGCCGCGGTCGTGGAGCAGATTGGCAACGGGGCCGCTCCCGCGAAAACTGCGCCGGCAATCGTGCCGGTTTCACGCGAACGCTATCGCATAAAAACCGTTTTGCAGGTGCCGGAGAAAGAGCCAGTCAATTGAGTGCGGTAAGCGGTCGGATGAAAATCGTGGAAAACTCGGAGCCTGTCGTGTCGAAGCCGGACGCGGCGAACGAACAGGGGGAAGTGTTCGTCCTGCCCGCGTCGCTTTGCCAGGAACGATTCTGGGGGCTCGACCGGTTGAATCCCGGCAACCCAACCTGGAGTGTGCCGGTACGGTTTCGTCTGCAAGGGAACCTCGACCCAACGCTCATCGAGCGCGCATTCAACCAGATCGTGAAGAGGCACGAAGTGCTCCGGACCACGTTCACGGTGGTCGATGGCGAGCCCGCGCAAGTCATCAAGCCGGAGCTCGGAATCCAAGTCCCGGTGATCGATCTTCGGCACATTCCAAAACCGGAGCGCGACGCTGAAATCGACAAAGTCTCTTTGAAGGAAGCCCGCTGGCGATTCGATCTGGCCACCGGCCCGCTGCTTCGTGTGACGCTGCTGCGCGTGGAAGAGAACGAGCATTGGATGCTCGTGACGCCGCACCATTCGATCATCGATTACCAATCGATCGGCCTCATCTCGAATGAGTTGGGACTGTTCTACGAGGCGTATGTCCGCGGAGTGGAACCGGTTTTGCCCGAACTCAGCATCCAGTATGGCGATTATGCTGTGTGGCAACGGGAGCAGGCTGAAACTCCGGCGGTGCAGAAGGAACTTTCTTACTGGAAAGACCAGCTCAGTGGCGTGCCGCTGCTCGAACTTCCGGCCGATCATCCGCGGCAAGCTTCACCCACGTTTGAAGCGACGATCACTTCGCTCCTATTACCCGTCGCGCTAACCGACGCGGTACGAGAGATCGGCAGCCGCGAAAGCGCAACTTTTTTCAATACCGTGCTCGCCGCGCTTGGTGTGCTGATGTATCAGTACACGGGCCAGGAGGACTTCGGCGCGGCCACCCAGGTTTCCGGACGCACCAGCGTCGAGTTGGAACCGGTAATCGGTCCGTTTATCAACACGGTCGTTCTGCGCCTTGACCTTTCCGGTGATCCCGCGTTTCCGCGGTTACTGGGCCGCGTGCAGGAAGTCGGGCTGCAATCGATTGCCAACCAAAACGTCCGCTTCGAGCAGGTGCTCAAGGATCTGCGGGCGAACGACTATCCCAGCCATCACACGCTGTTCCGGCTGAATTTCATCTGCCAGCGCGATCCCGTAAAGCCGCAGGAGTTCGCTGGAATCAAGCTGACAGTGATCCCTTCGAAATCGCAGGGAGCGCTTTACGATCTGAACATCTTCCTCGTATTGCGCAATGAAGGCTGGCGGCTGGCTTGCGAATACAACACAGACCTCTACGACGGGGCCACCATTACGCGCTTGCTCGCCGATTTCAAGGCGCTGCTCGAAAACATAGTCCGCGATCCGAACCTTCCGATTTCGCAATTCCCGGTCTCCGAAGGCGCGGCGCAGCTAAAACAAAGGCTGGCGGAGACAAGCGCTTCAGCGAAGCCGCCAGAGAGAGGTTCGGGGTCGGCCGGCTCGCAAGGCGCGGCTGCGGCGACGGCTCCCGCTTTAGCGGCACCCAACGCCGACTCGCTTTCGAGCGGAAGCTTGATCGAAAGCTCGAGCGAGACCGCGACCGATATCTCCCGCCCCGAGGCGTACGCACTGCCGACAAGCGCAGCTCAACGGCGTTTTTTCATACTGGAGGAAATGCTGCCCGGCAATCCCGCGCTGCACATGCGCGCCTGTGTCCGGCTCAAAGGGAGTGTCGATATTCCTAAACTCGAGGAGAGCCTGCATCTGCTCGTGGGACGGCATGAAACCTTGCGCACGACTTTCGAGAAGTCGGGCGACGAGCTATTGCAGATCATTCACCCGGCAATGCCGATCGCGCTACCGATCGCTCCGCTCGACTCGGTTCCTGAAGCGAGCAGGGAAGAGAAACTCTGGGACTCGATTCGGACAGAGGCAAGTGCGCCGATCAACCTTGCCGTGGGACCGCTGGTGCGGGCTCGGTTGTTCCGCCTCACCGAGTCCGAACATGTGCTAATGATCACGACCCATCACATCGTCGTCGATGGCTGGTCGCAAAACGTGATTCAACAGGACCTTTGGGCTTTCTACGATGCTCTGACAAAGGGTGTGCAGCCCAACCTGCCGCCGATGCCGATCCAATATGGCGATTTCGCCCACTGGCAGGAGGAGTGGCTCAAGTCGGAAGCCGCAGCCGAGCAAATCGAATTTTGGAAGAAGCGGCTGCAGCCGCCGCTGCCGGTGCTCGAACTCCCGACAGATCGTCCTCCTACGAACCGTCCGGCCTCGCACCCGGCAATGGAGACTTTGCTGCTGTCGCGAGACCTCACGCAATCGCTTGAAGGAACTGACCCGGGCTGAAGGGGTGACATTTTTCACCGTGATGCTGACCGGATATGTTGCTCTGCTTTGCCGCTACGCCGGCCAGGAAGAGGTCATCATCGGTTCTCCGGTTGCAAATCGGCGTCCCGAGACGGAGCCTCTGATTGGCCCTTTGCCAGCCCGATCACGCTACGCCTGAATCTTGCCGGCGATCCCACGCTGAAGGAGCTCTGGTTCGTGTTCGCGACGTGACGCTGGATGCGCTCAACAATGCCGACGTGCCATTTGAAGTTCTGATGGATGAGATGGCTGTGCGGTCCGTAAACGGAAGAAATCCGTTATCCCAGTTCTACTTCTTTTATCAGTTAGCGTTCCTGCGCCCGCGGGAGCTTAATCAAGCTCCGGTGAGTCCGCTGCCGGACTTTGGCCTGGGCACGCATTTCGAGCTGCAAATGGGCCTGCTGGAGCGCGTGAGGGTGTGCGCGCGCAGCTCGAGTACAATCCCGACCTGTTTGACGCGGCAACCATTCGGAAGGTGCTCGAAGATTACCGCAAGGTGCTCGAACAGATGCGGGATGTGCCGGAGGCGCGCCTCGAGCGAGCTGCAAATTTCGACGCGCCGACAGCGAAACAACAACCGGCAGCGATGCCCATCCGCAGAAGGATTCGGATTCAGCTCTCGATCGGGTCCAGCCGATGAGACAGAAAAGAAAACTGCAAAAGATTTGGGAAAAGCCTGCTCGGGGTTGCGCCGATCGGCCTCAATCAGAAGTACTTCGAACTTGGTGGAACGTCGATTCTGGCAGTGCGGTTGTTTCCCGGATCGCCTCTGAGTTTCAACAGAAAGCTCCCGCTCTCAGTCCTATTCGAGGCGCCGACCATTGCGCAATTGGCGAGGTATCTGCGCGAACAGCCGTATGAGCAGCAGCATGGTCGCCGCTGGTGACAATCCAGGCGCAGGGTTCGCGTCCGCCGTTTTTCTGCATCCACGGCGGCGGCGGAAGTGTGTTGATTTATCGCGATCTCTCGCAACATCTTGGATCCGGAGCAGCCGTTTTATGGTTTGGAGGCCCAGGGACTTGGACGGGGCGCGGCCCTATCTGGAGACCATCGAGGAGATGGCATCTCTTTATGTAAAGGAGATCCGTCGAATGCAGCCCCATGGCCCTTATTATCTCGGCGGATATTGCATGGGCGGTACCGTCGCATACGAAATGGCGCAGCTGTTAAGGGCGAAGGCGAGCGAGTTGCTCTCCTTGCGCTGTTCGACACGATGAACTGGTGCTCGATTCCCGCCGATAATACCTGGCGGAAATTGCGTCAATTCAGCCAGAGACTGGAATACCACGTCAAAAACTTCCTTCTGCTCGATACAGGCGAAAAGATGAAGTTCTTCGCGGAGAAGGTGAAAGTCCTGCGCGGCCGGACGCAGATGTGGCGCGGGATTTTTCTGAATAAGTTTAGCCCGGACGATGGAGCCAATAAGTCCGCGTCGCGCGTGTTAGGCAAAATGTGGCAGATCAATGACCGGGCTTGCCTGCTCTATCAGGCTAAACCTTACGACGGAGTAGTCACCGATTTTCGTCCCATGCGGCAGTACTCGAAATACGGGCCGGCGGAGAACGACTGGAACCGCCTCGCCCTCGGAGGCGTCGAGATCATGACCCTGCCGGTTTATCCCGCGGGCATGCTGCTGGAGCCTTTCGTCAAGCATCTCGCGGAATCGTTGCAGGCGGCAATTTCCCGCACCATTCGGTGATCTCCAGCTTATGCAGATGCGTCTCCTGTTAGAATTTTCTTTCTAACCGGGCCTTTTCATGGAACAAGCATCGATCAAAATCAGAGATCTGCTCATGG
This sequence comes from uncultured Acidobacteriaceae bacterium, assembly GCA_963804075.1. Classification (GTDB taxonomy): domain Bacteria; phylum Acidobacteriota; class Terriglobia; order Terriglobales; family Acidobacteriaceae; genus Acidiflorens. Next base: position 8,314 of record CAWDPB010000069.1, read on the forward strand.
ATACCCTCGCTGCGCCTCCATGCCGATGGGTGCTCGGATCTCTTGAGAAGAGCGGATTCGGGCTAAGATTGTTGAATAGCTTTTGTAATCCGCGCAGCGTATTCAAGTCCTTTGGAGAGGCATGGCAGGCTGCCAAAAACGCGACCTATGCCGGCCACGACCATCCCGATTATGTCGGATCCAGGCGGGATTGGCCGGAATGTTGCGCGCCGAGCGACTATGCCGTCCTTTATTGGTCGCGCGCACCAACGCGAGGCCGTTACGGGTTCTGGATTACGGGGGAAGCGTCGGCAACATCTATTACAGTTATGCGGGCCATTTGGGCCAATTCGCCGAAAAGCTGGAATGGGTCGTGTTCGATCTGCCGAAGATCGTGGAAGAAGGCCGGCGGATCGCGGCGCAACGAGGCGAAAAGAATCTGCGTTTTGCTCGGCACTGGAGGAACTGGACGGCGATTTTGTGGTGCACGTTTCGAGCGCGTTTCATTATTGGGAGAAGAGCGTGGCAGAGTTCGTCGCGCTGTTGCGACAGATGGGGATGGAAGTCCGCTTGCCCCAGTGTTGTGTTCAGAATTCGCGATGCGGACATGGAAAATTCACCATTCAAATAAGTGGTGCCATCAACATTATTAAAGTGGAGCTATAAACGATACCAAATACCACTTAAGCTAGGATCGAACCAGTCGTCATAGGCACGTTATGTGCTTATTATATCTGTCAAGTGGTGCATCGCAATAAGAATTTTCGCACTAAATTGGTTCCAAAAGGAAAAGTTGCACTATTTTAAGTCGGCGGGTGGAAACTTTGGGGCGAACGTCCATTCACGCCTGCAGCAGGTTTGAAATTCATTTGGGTTGCTGCGCCAAAATAAGGGATTCGGCGCGGCGTTGCGGTTCTTGCGTGCGGTTCGTTTTCAAAGAAGTCAAAAAGAAGTGGGACGAAACGAACATTACATCGGTTATTTATGGAGGTTACTATGGGTAGTAATAAGAAAATAACATTTGATTGTGCGATTGCAACGGCATCGACGATCCTGGTGGCATCCGCATGGGCGCAGCAGTTGCCGCCCGTTGCAGATAACACCGGCGCGGCGACCGTCAACGATTCCGGCGCCAAGCCCAAGCAGGCGGCGTCGACCGCTTCCAAGAGCTCGGCGGCATCGGATGAGATCCAAACGATTACCGTGACCGCGCAAAAACGCAAGGAAGACCCGAACAAGGTGGCCATGAGTATTACCGCAGTAAGCGGCGCCGACCTGCAGGCCGAGCATGTCGACCGACTTTACCGATCTGACGCGTGCGGTGCCGAACATCTCCTTTACCGCTGGCAGCGGCAACGGCGGCGCGGGGCCCGGCACGGAAAACATCGAAGTGCGCGGCATCAGCTCCTCGGCTGGCGCTGCCACGGTGGGCGTGTACCTGGACGACGTGTCCATTACCGTCGGCAACACATACAGCATGGGCACGGTGGAGCCGAAGTTTTTCGACATCGATCGCGTCGAAGTGTTGCGCGGCCCCCAAGGCACGCTGTACGGCGCCAGTTCGATGGGCGGCACCATCAAGTTCATCGCCAACCAGCCGGATCTGAAAGAAAATGAATTCGACACCTATTCCGAGGTGTCCAATACCAAGGGCGGCACGATGAATTACTCGGCCAATGCGGTCGGTAACGTTGTGTTGAAAGAAGATGAGCTGGCATTGCGCATCGGCGTCCAGACCGAACATCAGGGCGGCTATATCAATCAGGTGGATGGCAACGGCAATACCATTTCGAGCGATATCAACAAGATCGACGACAATGAATTGCGCCTGGCTTTGAAGTGGAAACCGACACGCGATTTGACGCTGACGCCATCGGTGTATTATCAAAAACTCGATGCCCATGATATCGGCGCGTTTACACTGGGGCTGCCCGACTACGAGGCACAGAAACAAGTGCGCGAACCTTCGACCGACGTCTTGCTGGTGCCCAGCCTTACGGTTGGCTATAGCCTCGACAGCTTTGACATCACATCGGTGACCAGTTATTTCCAACGTAAATTCGACCGTATCCAGAACGGGTCCACTTATAACAGCGCTTCGCTGGCGAGCTCTATCAATCCGTCTGTCATGGCTAGCCCCGGATCCACTACGTCCTTGCAGTCAGAGATAGCGGGATTGCCTTCGGCAGTGTTCCTTGATAATCAAGTGCGTCAATTTTCGCAAGAGCTCCGGGTTTCTTCAAAAGCATATGACCCCAAAGTTTCTCCCTGGACTTGGGTCGCTGGCGGGTACGTGTCGGAGCAGCACACGAATATCGTCGAAAACGATCCGATCTATGGCGTCAATGCCGCTTTTACCCAAGCCGGCGTAAGCTATACAGACCCGAACGTTCTGTCACAACCACCGACCGGACCCATGGGCTACTTCCCGAACGACGATTCGTTTTACGGGGTATTCCATTATTATGAGCGGCAGACCTCGGTGTTTGGCGAGGTGAACTACTACTTCGCCCCGACGTTTCATGCCACGGTCGGCGCGCGCTTCCTGAAGGCGACCGATACGCTTTCCCAAGAAAACGGCGATTACCTGGCCGGTGCCGGTGACGTCGGTAGCGGATCGCAAAATTCGACTGCCTTCACGCCAAAATACGCGCTGACCTGGGAAGTCGACCCAACCGACACGGTCTATACGAGTCTGGCCAAGGGTTTCCGTCTGGGGGTGCCAATACCTACGTGCCGCCGACAACGTGCGCCGCCGACCTGGCCAATATCAACATTACCGCTGCGCCCGGAACCTACAAGTCGGACAGCCTGTGGAGCTATGAGATCGGCGACAAGTCGCGTTTTTTCAACAATCATCTATCGATCAATGCCGACGCTTTTTACGTCAAGTGGAGCGACATCCAGCAGCAAGTGTACTTGCCGAGCTGCACTTACACGTTTGACCAAAATGCCGGGGACGCAACAGCCAAAGGTTTTGAAGTGGAAATCAAGGCCAAACCGATGCCTGGCTTGACCTTGAGCGCTGCGGGAGGATACACCAAGGCGGTCTTGACCAACAGCGTGGGCAATACCAACGGCGTGATTGGCGCGGTGGCCGGTGCAGAAATCGAAGGGGTGCCGAAATTCAACGCCACAGCTTCCGCACAATACAATTTCAGTGTTGGCGACAAGAGTGCCTTCGTTCTCGGCGGCGTCCAATGGGTCGGCAGCAGCCACGGTTCCCTGGATCCGACTCAAACGGACTATATTCGTCCGCAATACTACACGGTCAATTTCAGCACCGGGATTTCCTTCGATCATGCGGACTTGACGTTCTTCATCAAGAATGCGCTCGACAACAACACGATTATCCAGCACCCGCAGGTCGCTTCGATCGTCGAAGGTTATCGGGTGTTCCGTCGTAGTATCGGCTTGAGTCTCGCGACCAAGTTCTAGCAAAATCTGTACGGGTTCCGAGCGCGTGCCGCGGTTGCGCGCTCGGACCGCACAGAAGCGGATTTTTGCCGGAAATTGTAAATTGATTTCGTCTTGCCAAGTGGCTCTATCGATATTGATAAAGTGTGACTAGCAAATATACCAAATTCAGAATATGCTTTGCATCATGGAAATATTCATAGCCAAATAGAGAATTGTGTATATTTTTAGGTGGTGTATCGGAATAAAGTTTTATTGAATAAATTGGCTCTATCGGCAGGAAATGTTTTCATTTCAAGTCAGCAAGTCGGAGTCGCGTCCAAAAAGGCCAGCCCGAATTTTTCGGGTGGACAAGAAGCAAACGTGAATAAAATCATGCAACGACCTATCGTAATCGTCCCATCTTGCGTTAAAGATATCGGCTTTCATCCCGATTTCGTCACTCAGGTGAAATATGTCGATGCAGTCACCCTCGGCGCCGCGTGCATGCCGCTGGTGCTGCCGGCTATCGCCGAGGCGATGGACCTGGAAGCAGTGTTGCGCATCGCCGACGGCGTGATGCTGACCGGCTCGCCATCCAACGTCCACCCCAGTCATTTCGGCCAGGAAGTGCATAACCCGGCCTTGCCGTTGGACCCCGCGCGCGACGCCACCACTTTGCCGCTGATTCGCGCCGCAGTGGAACGCGGCATCCCGTTGTTGTCGGTGTGCCGGGGCGCGCAGGAAATCAACGTCGCGCTTGGCGGCAGCCTGCATCAAGCCGTGCATGAGGTGGACGGAATGATGGATCACCGCGACGACTCGAGCAAGCCACCGGACGAACAATATGCGCCGGCGCACCCGGTGCGAATTGTCGCCGGCGGACGGCCTCGCGCAAATCCTCGGCGACCCTCGGCGACATCATGGTCAATTCCCTGCATGGCCAAGGCATCGACCGATAGTCCGATGGGTCGGAGTCGAGGCGCGCGCCGAAGACGGCCTGGTCGAAGCGTATAGCGTGCAGGGCGCCGCCGGCTTTACGCTGGCAGTGCAATGGCATCCCGAATGGCGGGTCACCGAGAACCTGGATTCGATGAAGATTTTCGGCGCGTTCGGCGCGGCTTGCCGCGCCTATCGTGCCGGCAGACAGGGAGGCGCGCATGGAAATAGTTGAAATAGCGGTTGAGATACTGGCGCTGCACGTTCCGTAGCTGGCGTCACGCCTGGCACTGACGTCAACGGAAATTTTCATGGCCTCCATGCGTTGGAGTGCCATGTAACGCAAGTATTCGCAAATAATCGCAAGCAAAAACGAAAGAAAACATCATGTCATTACGCAATAATTTTACCTACAGCGACATGGATTTGTGGCTGAATGAAAAACGTGTCACCGAAATCGAATGTCTGGTGCCGGACTTGACCGGCGTTGCGCGCGGCAAAATCCTGCCGCGCGGCAAATTCACCGAAGAGCGTGGCATGCGCATGCCAGAGGCGGTGCTGGGCATGACCGTCACCGGCAATTACCCGACCGACGATGCCGCCTACGAGCGCGCCATCTCGGCCACCGACCGCGACATGATTCTGCGCGCCGATCCGAATACGCAACCGTTGAAGGGTTAACATAAC
>CAWDPB010000070.1:0-26382 GCA_963804075.1 uncultured Acidobacteriaceae bacterium
TAGTGTCGGAGACATCTTCCCGCTCGCCGTGGTCAGGTCGTATCGCCCATGCAGCAGGAGATTTTTGGCCAATCCCCCATAGATCAGCGAGTCGCCAAAGACCTCAAAAACATTCCGGAGCATCCAAAGTCGCAGAGCCAGGCCGGCTAAAAGCGCCAGTACGATCGCCACGGCCACGAAGCGCTTGACCCCGACGATGCCCGGGGGAAATCTTGCCGCGCCAATTGACTCTCTTCGCCAGCTTCCATACGATTTTTAATGTACAGCGTACGGCACGTCCAGGAATTCCGCGCCCTTGCCTTTTCCCGTAAAGGCGGTCGCGTTCGTGGAATGCGACCGCCTTTTTACGCTGGCTTTTGGGAGCCGTTCACAGCATAAAAATGCCCGGACAACAGATCTTTTTCGACCCGGAACGCAAGCGCTGGAAGCGCCTCCGCCGCATTATCGATGCGGTCGCCGTGATCTCGAACCTGGTCGTCGTCGCCTTCACCTTCAACGTGTACCGAAACTCAGCAATTGCCCGAACTACTCCTTCCAAATCCAAAGCATAACTATCGGGCGCTGCCTGAGCTGTCCATCCTCGAGCGCACGGGTCCACGGCGGACAACAAAACGGCGACGACGACCATGATCGATTCCCTCTTGTTCGTCCCGCCATTCAGTCGGCCAAATACCACGGGACATTCACCACGATAACGCGCCGAAGACCGCTAAAGAGCAGGTATGCCTTGATGATGGATGCTGTGTGGTTGTGCAGGAGATAATGGTGCCAGCGGGTTGCCACCAGCTCGGGCACGATCACGGCCAGGTCCCGACCGGGATGGGCTCGCTGGAGGTCGGCGACGACCTCCAGCAGGGGTCCGTAGAGCTGTCGGAAGGGGGAGAAGATGACGATCAGTTGCGGCGCGGGGACACCGGCCTCCTTGGCGGGCTGGCGGACGCGCTGGGCCCAGGTGTCCTCCAGGTCAAGGACGGTCTTCTCGTCGCCGGCAATATGCAGGACATAGACCTCGGGCGAGATCTTCATGGCGATGCGGAGCGCCTTGCGCGTGATGCGTGCTCCAGCCCCGGATCGGCAGGAGTGCGATCGGCGGCTTGAGGCCCGAGGCATCGAGCGGGGCATCGGTGGTGACCTCGCGGCCGAGGGCCCGGTAGTGGGCATGGACGCCGGCGAACATCAGGAACAGCGCAGGTACGAGCAAGACGGTGATCCAGGCCCCTTCGGCGAACTTCGAGACCAGCACGACGGCCAGGGTGACCGCCGTGCAGGCGGCCCCGAGGCCGTTGATCGCCATCGATCGGAGGGCCCCCGAGCCGCCGATCTTGCGCCAGTGCTCGACCATGCCCGCCTGCGAGAGCGTGAAGGCCAGGAAGGCGCCGACCGCAAACAGCGGGATCAGGCTGTCGGTGATCCCGCCGAAGACGATCAGCAAGACCGCCCGAGAGGCCGGCCAGCACAAGGATGCCGTGCGAGTAGACCAGCCGACGGCCCCGGTGGGCGAACTGCATGCGGCAGGTAGCCGTCCTGCGCGATGACCCGGCAGAGCCTCGGGAAATCGGCGAATCCGGTGTTCGCCGAGAGCGCCAGCACGGCCAGCACCGAGCCGATCGTGACGTAGTAGAATCACGCCCTTGCCGACGACCGCGGCGACGAGCTGCGAGAGGATGCTCTCGTAGCCGGCCTGGCCCGGCTCGGTGGCGCCGACGCCGTAGACCTGGCACAGGTAGGCGATGCCGGCCAGGAGGATCGCCAGGAGAGCGATGATCGCCGTGAGGGTGCGACGGGCATAGTCGACCGACGGCTCGCGGAAGGCGCTGACGCCGTTGCTGACGGCCTCGACGCCGGTCATCGCCGTGCAGCCGCTGGCGAACGACCGCATCAGGATCCACAGGGGGGCTACCGATGCGACCGAGGGCGGAGTCGGCGGCGCGTCCACCGGATCCGGGTGGCCTTCGGCCGCGATCGTCTTGAATAGCCCGAATGCCAGCACGCCCAGGAGCGAGACGACAAACACGTAAGTCGGCACCATGAACGCCAGGCCCGATTCCTTGACCCGCGCAGGTTGACGATCGTGATCATCGCCAGCGTCGCCAGGCAGAGCGCCAACGTGTAGGGCTGGAGTACCGGCAGGGCCGAGACCAGCGCCCGATGCCCGCCGAGACGCCGACGGCCACGACGAGGACGTAATCGAGCATCAGCGCCGCGGCGGCGAGCAGGCCCGCGTGGATGCCGAGGTTCTCCTTCGCCACGGTATACGATCCGCCTCCGTGCGGATAGGCCGCGATCGTTTGCCGGTAGGAAAAGTAGACGATCGCGAGCAGCGCGATGATCAGAGTGGTGATCGGACCCGATAGACCGAACCCCGCCGATTCCCAGGGGGATCAGCAGGGTCAGGGCGGCTTCGGGACCGTAGGCGGCGGAGGCCAGCGCGTCGAGGCCCAGCATCGGGAATACCGGCCAGCACGCCGACGCGCTGGTCCTCCTCTTCGAGCGTCGCCAGCCTGCGGCCAAACAGCCAGTCGGATATTGCCATGGAATCTCCATCAATGGGCGACCTGCCTCCTCGCCCTCGTGGAGGGCCGACGGGCCTGCGTCGGCGGCCAGCCCTTGGCAATCGGCGCGGGCAAGAGGCTTCTCCGAGAACCTCTCACTTTACCCGGCGGTCTGCTTGTTGGGAAAGAGAGGGGGTGACGTGCGATCGCGCCTCGTCGGCGAGCCATCGAACACCTCGATGCGCCACCTGTCGCCGTCGCGATCAAGGGACGGCGCCGAGGACGATCCACAATTTCGACCCGGTGGGCCGACGTCGATCGGGATGCCCGACTCTTCCCAACCAAGTCGATGGCAACCGGTTCGGATCCAGAGGGCTTGTCAGATTAAGCCACGAAGCGTAGCGTAAGTCGTCGGACGCTGCCGCTCGCAGACCCTGGGGCAAATCGATCCTCCGACAATCCCGACCTGAAGACGAACCTCGTCATGAATGGCAGATGAGTTGGGCCGAGAGCCCTCCGGCGTCACGGCATGCTCGCATCCTTCCGGCGCGTGGACAGGCGATCTCGAAGCGGAGTCGAGCCTGGAAAACGATTCGAGTTAACGCGAACATCGATCATCGCCCCGGTCTATCCCTGTCCAGTCCTCACTCTCAGAATCCGCTGATCGTTTTCGTGAGTCAACGAGACGAAGTCCGATGAAGAAAGACCCTACCGATCCGGCCGATCGCGATGACGACCTCACGGCCCTGGTATCGATCGTCGAGCGGTTCGAGGACGCATGGCGTCGCGGGTTGGCGCCGCAGATCGACGATTACCTCCCCGCGGCCGACTGCCCTTACCGGAAACGGGCCCTGGTCGAGCTGGTCGGGATCGATCTGGAATATCGAATCAGGGCGGAGCGGGATGCTCGGTTCGAGGGCTATCGGACGATGTACCCCGATCTGGACTCAATCGCCGAGGATCATACGCTCGGGTTACGAATGCGAGACCTCCCCGTCGAGGCCCATCCTGCCCGGTGCCGACCGGTTCCATCCTCCGAAGGCTCCGGCTCGTTCGTGGAGGAGACCGAGGCGGATCCGGATCGAAATCAGGACCAACCACCGTTCGAGACGGCGTTGTTCCCTCCTCGTACCCTTTCGGATCTCCGGACGGGCGGGGGTCACGCACTGCCGTCGGAGGGGGCAGGGACGGTCGAGGGCCGGGGACGATACTCGCTGATCCGGATTCACGCCGAGGGCGTCGAGCCGTGGTCCGTGGCGAGCGTGAACAGCTTTCCAAACGTGGACGACTGCACACTCTTGAGCGTGAGCGTCGTCTCGCTCGAGTTCCTTCCGGTCCTCAAGTTGTCGTTGTGATAAGTGAGTAGCGCGAAACGCTGGTGCGGCGCCCGCGACGGTTTCGCGTCGTGCGTTGAGCGCAAGAAAAATACTGGCCAAGAGAATTGTGGCGACAAACAGGACGATTCTCAGCAGGCGAGTTCGGTTCATAGGAACCTCGATCGGCCAGGATTTTGAGAACCGGGCTAGCGACCGGGTTCCCTACCGAAGAAGCGCGCTCCCCCATTCTATCCCGACGATTGAGGCCGTCGGCCCCGTGATCTCTCCGTCCTAGCGGGGCCAGAGCCACCCGAACACGCCAGCCGTCAACAAGCCATATACCAGGCCGTCAAATACTTCCTTGATTGTGGCCGACCATGTTTGTCCCTTCCAGATTCCATCGCTCAGGTGGCCCAGTCCGTACCCATGAAGGCGACCGTTCCTGCAACGCGAAACACCACAAGATAATTCGCCCCTTCGGCGACGGTGTGTGCGGTCAAATAGGCTGTGAAGAAAGCAATCACCAGGCAGAAGACGAACCATTGCCCTAAGAACTTTGGCATAGCGGGTGGTCCGCTCGGCATAATGTTCATGAATCCGACAGGCCCTTCCTTGTATTTCTCCATTGTCGCGGGCGACTTCATATCTTTGTGAGTGCAGAAGGGAAAGACATATAAACCGCGCTTCAAGTTGGCGGAACGCAAGGTGGCGCGGATCTTGTCCTCGTCGGGAAGCTGTTTATAGTCGCCTCGATGGTATTGCAGCACCGTGTGCATGATGGAACTGGCGACGAAGACGATAGCCGCTGAAACGACGATCGGCAGCCACAGGGCGGCAAGGTGAACCATGGAAAAGCCTCCTTGGTTTGAAAAATGACGAATGTTGAAATCGAACCCCAACCGATTGCACGCGAGGCTACGCTGGCAAGCGCGACGGTGTCAAGACAAGAACACAAACCCTGTTTTACAGCATGTACCAAAAGCCCTTTGGCCTTTGACTTTGGGTGGCGCAGCGGTTCACAGCTGCGATAAGTGACTTTGTTTTTCGCGCTGGCTTCGGCCACTGAGGCTGCACTTTCTCCTGAAACACTAACTCAGTGGCCAGCGGAGTGTCCATCCAATTTGCAAACGACGTAGTCGCTTTACTGGCAAAGACTTCGCAGCGGCGGATTCCGCTTGACCGCGCAGTGCGAATGCGTGTCTGGCTGACCCGCAGGCTCAGAATTAACCATGCGGTTCCATTCCTCGATGTCACCGTCAACTTGCGGCGTGGTTGCCGATGCGCCAATCGTGATTGGAGCCGATATTACACTGGCAAAGCCAGTCGGAAGCTTGGAGCGGAATGGACTGGTTTGCATATTACGCTACCCCGTCCACTTCCGTGGTGATGGTGAAGATGTAGGTATTTCCACCTGCGAGCGGCGGCAGCGTGACGGACGTTCCAGCCGTGTTGTACGTACCAGCCGGTTCGTAAGCGGGCGCTCCGTTTAATGTGGTGAGCACATACACAACCACGCGGTAGCCATATGGCGCGGTCCCGGTGGGCGCAGTCCAACTCAATGCCGGAGTAGCGGAATCTGCTGTGTTCGCGGTAAAGAAGCTCGATCCGTTAATTGTGGGATTCTGCACAGGCAGGGCGACCGGAATGATCGTCGAATTCGATGGCGCTACACTTTCGCCGTCCACAAGAGAAAAGTTGTATGTGGCGCTGGAATTCGGAACGGGAAGTGGAATCGTAGCTCCCTCGTAATAAGTGAGGGGACGGGTCCAGGTGGAATCGAATGGATCCCCATATTGCAAAGTGCCCGGACTCTGGTTGGCGGGAACAGACTCGGTGCTGAACAGTTCCACGCCGCCACCCGGCAAACCGGATAACGGGCCGATGCCAATAGTCACACCTCCGGGAGAGTAGGCGTTGATGCCCGTTACAAACGGCTCCACAGTGAGGCTCAAGGACGAGTACTCGACCGTTGCGCTTGCAGGGCCTACGTTATTGAACAACGACGCCCACTGCGATCCGCTCACGTTAAGGTCGAGAGAAGTCTGGGTTGCGGGGTTGAGCGTTCCTGATATTGTGTTGGTGCCGCTGTTGCTAAGCGTCAAATTCGACAGTGTAAGTTCCGGGCCCAGCACGTCGACCCCCAAAGAGCCGACCGGTACAAATTGGTACTGCATCAGGAATGCATTCTGAATTTGCGTCCAATCGATTGTGCTTCCGAGCTGTTGGCTAAAAGTGAGAGAAGTCGAATCCGCCGAGATCTGGTTTTGGAATGAATACGACGGCGGCATGGTGGAGAACTCAAACGTGTCGATATACGGATCGGCGGCAATACCAGAAATGTTGAAGTTGAACGTGGGGTCGCTGGGGGTGGTCGTCACGGGCGGTTGGCCTCCCCAATAGTCTCTCCCCGCGTCAAAAGTGGATGTGTTCGTCAAGAACGTGCCGCCGCCAGCCGCGAGCCAATAGTTGCCCGCAGGCACGTTGGCGATGGTGAAGACTCCCGGAGTGGACGTAGCTGACGCTTTGAGCAGTGTGACGGAGTTATCCGCTTGCGGCACCAGAGCCTCGATGCTCGTGGCGGCCGAATCTGGCTCCGGTACCTGTACCTGGCCGGTCGGTGACCAGTAAGTATTCACCCAATTCACCGTGACGGTTCTGGGAGCCGACGACGTTGACGGCGAGGAACTGCTGCTGCCGCACGCGGTCAATAATGCAGAGAGTAAGAAGACAACTGCGGCGCATAGGTTCGTACCTCGAGGAGATGGCTTGGGGGACGCAACGAAAGGTTAGCACGGCAAAAGGAAAATTGTCTGTGCCGGGATGGGGCAGCAGTTAGTGTGCTTGGAGTAGGTCGGTGGAGAAATTACTGACAGCCACAGGAAGAGCAAAAACTCGGCGCTCCTCCCCCGAAGAGCGCCGGTCTGATTGCTGTATTTCCCCTTCACTCGTAGTCTGAACTGAATTTCCCGGCTCTCAACGCTGGTCTCGCATTCGTTACCCTGCAGCCAGATAGACAATTCACAGCGACGGGAACTCAGTCTCAGTGGCGAATTGTGAGGCCGCAGTTCTCACTTGTCTGTGACAGATGTTACCCATGCACGTGATAGCGAAGAAGAACGCAACCCATAGAAATCCACGCCTTTTCCGGCTTGCTAAGACACACCAAGTGTTAGCACTTCGCGCGTGCCTATTGCCCCGTTCCCGGCTGCTGTGGTAGCAGCCCCTTAGGCGGGGCCGGGATTGTGATATCGATCTTGTGTGCAGGTCCGAGCGCTGCTGGCGCCTTGTCGAACTCGGCCGGATTGCCCACCACCAGCACGGCCATCTGATCCCTGTGTAGATACTTCGCCGCGACCCGAGCCACATCGGCTTTGGTCACCTTCTCAATTCCTTCCTGATACTTTTCCAGGAAATCGAGCGGATAATGATAGAACTCGTAAGCCATCTTTTCGTGTAACACTTTTTCTGGAGTGTCGAAGCGGAATACAAACGAATTCAAAATGCTGTCCTTGGCGCGGCCGATTTCTTCATCGTTGATAGGATTGGTCGCCAGCGAAGCAATCTCCTCATCCAGCGCCTGAATCGACTCAAACGTGGTTGTGCTCTTCGTACGCACCATCAATCGCAGCATTCCATCATGATCCCACGAACTGCCAACGCCGCCCCCAACCGCATATGCCAAGCCTTTCGTCGTGCGAATATCGCTGAACAGACGCGAGGAAAACCCGCCGCCAAAAGCCTCATTGAACACCGAGATCGGATAGTAATCGGGGTTACTCCGCTTGATGCCGAGCGCAAGCATTTGAATCTGGCTCTGGTTCACATCCGTCTTTTCGACTAAGTAATACGCCGGCTTAGCAGGATCGGGCTTGATCTCCAAATCCGGAACGGCAGAGCCCTTCGGCCACGATGCGAACGCCTCGCGCAGACGGGCTTCCATCTTCGCGGAATCGAAATCGCCGACCACCCCAAGGATGATGTTATTGGGGTGTACGGTGCGCGAATGCCAGTCGACTAAGTCCTGGCGAGTAACTGCCACGATGGTCGCATACTCGGGCTCGCGCGTATAAGGGCTGTTCGCGCCATACACCAGCTTGGCCGCTTCTCGCTGTGCAATTTCAGTTGCGTCGTCGTTCCTGCGTGAAATGCCGTCGTACGCGCCCTTTTGCGCGATTTCAATCTTGTCGGCTCGGAACTCCGGGTTCCTCAGCAAGTCGACGAATGCCTTGAAAACATCACCAAAGTCTTCCTTTAAGCACGACCACCCGATACTGGTCGAGTCCTCCGCGCCTCCGGTTTCGACCTTGGCGGCGCGCTGCTCGAGAAAGTCGTCAAGCTGATCGCCGGTCTGCGTCTTGGTGCCGCCGGTGCGCCACACCTCGCCGTAGATATCCATCAGCCCCGTTTTATTTGCAGGTACGTCAATCTCCCCGCCGCGAATGCGGGCCGTTCCATCGATCAGCGGAAGCTCATGATCCTCCTGCAAGAAAATCACCATGCCATTGGGCAGCACAATACGCTTAGGCTCAACGGGCTTGAACGCCGGCAACTTGGGAATCGGAATCTGCTTCCAGCTTGTCTGTGCCCACGCTGGAGTGACGCTGCTGGAGAGAGCGGCAACCAAAAGCGCAGCGAAAAAGAAAGAAGTCACTCGCTTCATTGTCCACCTCCCTGTGCAGCCGCAGCCGAAGGCGGAGGCCCGCTAAACTCTATGATCCCGACCGTGCGGTTATCGGGCACGAATGTTTGGTTCGCCACGCGCCGTATGTCGGCCTTGGTGACCTTCTCGATGCGATCAACCGAACGGAACAGTTCTCGCCAATCGTCATATCGCGCCTGGTTGGTTCCCAGCGCGAACGCCAATCCCTCATTCGATCCAAGCGAGCGTAACAAGTTAGCCTTCGCTCGCGTCTTGATCATCTTCAGCTCTTCGTCCGATATATCTTCTTTCTTCACACGCTCGATCTCAGCGTGGATGGCGTCGCCCACTTCCTGCGTGGTGTGCCCCGGGATCGGAACCGCATAAAACGCAAACAGGTGCGGATATTTATTTCCTGGCAATCCGGTAAAGCCCTCCGAGTCGGACGCGATCTGCTTGTCGCGCACCAGAGCCCGGTAAAGCCGCGACGTGCGCCCATTCGACATCAGGTCCGCGATCGCGTCATAAACCTCATCGTCAGGACTGCGGTAGTCGGGCCGATGGTAGCCCTCGAGATAAAGCGGTTGTGCCTGCTCATGGAGAACAACTCTGCGCTCCGAGTTCTGTGGAGGCTCAGTAGTTCCTGCCTCATCCGGCTTGGGCCGCAGCGGCAGCCGCGAAAAATATTTCTCGATGATCGGCATCGCCTCGGCGGCCTTCACGTCGCCGACCACCGTGACCACCATGTTCGACGGCACATAGTACTTATCGAAGAAAGCCTGTGCGTCCGTAGCCGAAAACGTATTCAGATCCGAAATCCAACCGATGGTCGGCCGATGATACGACTGAGCCACAAATGCTTCTTCGGTAAATTGCTCGAGCAACCGCCCAACCGGGCTGCTGTCTGTTCTCATACGCCGTTCTTCAATCACGACGTTGCGCTCTTTATAGAACTGGCGCAGGACCGGGTGCAAAAATCGCTCCGACTCCAGATAGGCCCACAGCTCCAGCCGGTTCACCGGAAAAGAATAGTGATAAGCGGTTTCATCCCAGGTGGTGAACGCGTTCATCCCCTCGCCGCCTTCGCTCTCCACAATCTTGCCAAACTCATTGTTGTATGGCGCGGAGAACTTATCGGCGGCCGCAATCGCATCTTTCCACGTTTGTTCAAGCTGCTTTACCTTATCGTCATTGCGGTCAATGCGTTTATCGCGCTCGTGGATATATTCCGCATAAGCCGTTTCCACCTTGGCCAACGCCGCCTTCTCACCCACATAGTCGCGCGTGCCAATAGTGTCGGTTCCCTTGAATGCCATGTGCTCGAACATGTGCGCCAGGCCGGTCTTGCCCAGCGGATCCTGCACCGACCCCGCATCTACGTGCGTGAAGAACGAGAACACCGGCGCCTCCGGCCGCTCGCAAATAATGACGGTAAGGCCATTCGCGAGTTTCTTGACGGTGGTCCGCTTTTCAAAGGAAGCCAAATCCTGGCTGAACGACAGCGAACAGAGAACAAAACAGAGGACTATCGTGAACCGCAACCGAAACTTCATCGTGCCTCCACGCAATCAAGCAACTTAAAATCGAAGGTACGTGGATGCCGCAAAGATTGTCAAACTGACTTAGCGAAATTCAATTGCGGGAGGCTTCAAGTCGCCGAGACCAGGAAATGCCGACAAGAACTCGTAATTGTGATCTGTCCAATACTCAGCAGCCCCGTGCTGCGCAGCTTCTACGTTCTCCGCTGTGGCTGGCACTGGAGCGCAGGCAGTCGCCTGATTAACGCGGTAATCAACGTTCGGGTGCACGAAGAAAAACAAGAACCGATCCCCTACCTTTTCATTCATGGGCAGCACGTGGCTGAAAGAACGACTCTCAGAGGCCAAGGGAAAATGAGGGTTCCACGGCTTAAGATCGCCCTGCAAGAGAACCGTTACTTCGCCTAACTCAGTCGACGGCACCGCCGCACAGGGTCGCGATTTGCACACCCAAGCATCTGTACCGCTTACCTTGGCGACTTCCCCAATCACGACACGCTTTGATTCGCGACTGAGGACCCGAATTACGTCAGGGCTGCACGTCCGCCGCCCAGAGGTCTTTCCAGAGTGCTGCTCAGCGGTGGATTCGTTCCACGCGGTGGGCAAGATGTCCGCTTTTGTCTCGCATGGGTGCCAGCTCGTCAGGCAGGAGAAGTTGATGTCCATCAGCCGGTTCACGTCGGCGGCGTCTGTATACGGGGTGAAGATTACCTGGGCGTCTATGCAGCAGCCGCTCCAGCTATCTACTCCGTATTCTGGATGCAACGATGAAATAGCCATGGGAGAACCGCTCCCTGCCTCCCCAACGAGTGTGTAATAGTATTTGCGGCCATCGTCAGCGTGCCCGCTATAACTTTGGATGGTGGCTCTGATCCCCTTTCCCCAAACAACGTTCTTGCGCACACGGATGGAGCCCTCAATAAATGCCACCCTGCCGCCTAGAAATCTATAAACATATCCAAGCGTCTGATCGTCTATAAAGAACACTCGGTGACGGAGAGGAAAAACGCCCAGAAATATCCGAACATCACACCAGTACGGCTGGCAGGGGCCCTCTTGGCGCGTTTCCGTACTCCAGCGCTCAATCACATGCCGCGCATCCTCATAGGTACTCGTGCGCATCTCCAACGACTTCAGGTCGCTAAGTAGCCGCTCAGCATCTCGTCGCAGCAAATACTGGTCGATGCGAATAGTCGCGGCTAGAATCAACGCAATCAGGCAGAGTCCGGCGACCGCCCAGCCGACTAGTCGGATAGCCTGTTTTGTCTGGGGCATATAAATAGTAGACACCGCGACGCGACCGCTTGCGGCAAAATCGTAAGGTACGGCCCGTAGCGAACGGCCAACGACTAGCGACGAACGACCAACCACGGACGACCAGCCCATGCCCACTCCCACCATCGTCGAAGTGCAAGGCCGCAAGCTCAAGCTCACCAATCTTGAGAAGGTCCTCTATCCTGCCGCCGGTTTCACCAAAGGCCAGGTCGTGGATTACTACGTCCGCATCGCGCCCGTGCTCCTACCGCATCTGGCGGGCCGCGCGCTCACGATGAAGAGGTATCCGGAGGGCGTGGACCACGAATACTTCTTCGAGAAGAACGCGCCCATGCACAAGCCCGACTGGGTGAAGACGGCGCCCATCTGGAGCGGGAGCAACCGCCGCACCATTCATTTCCTCTTGGCCAACGATCTGCCCACGCTCGTCTGGATCGCCAACCTGGCCTCCATCGAATTGCATCCCTCGCTCTCGCGCGCGGCCGATATCGCAACCCCAACCATGATCGTGTTCGATCTCGACCCGGGCCCACCCGCCAACATCATTCAATGCGCGCAGGTCGGCCTTTGGGTGCGTGACATTTTTGACCATTTTGGCCTACAGAGTTTTCCCAAAACCTCCGGCTCAAAAGGAATGCAAATCTATGTCCCGCTGAACACCAAGACGAGTTACGACGAGACGAAATCGTTCGCGCATGCGGTAGCTCGCTTGCTGGAGCAGGAGCATCCAGAGTTGGTTGTCTCTGACATGAAGAAAGCCGTGCGCACCAACAAAGTGTTCGTCGACTGGAGTCAGAACGACGAGCACAAGACGACGATTTCGGTCTACTCCCTCCGCGCCCGCGAGCATCCCACGGTTTCGACTCCCGTCGAGTGGCGCGAGGTTGAAGAGGCGCTAAAGAAGAAAGACGCATCACGTCTGGTCTTTGAGGCCAAAGACGTGCTCGCTCGCGTCGAAAAGCTAGGAGACTTGTTCAAGCCTGTGCAGGAGTTGAAGCAGAAACTGCCGCAGTTGGCCGGACTCGTTCCAGAGGCGCACGACGACAGCGATCATGCCAATTCAGAAGAAAAACAACGGAAGGTGAAGGCTGACGGCCGCGCTGCCCCGGCGCACGCAGCGCATAAGGTTCGCATCACAAAGTCGAAATCTCCAGCGCGAAAACGTGGCGGGAAATAGTTGGGTCACCGCAGCTTCAAAATTCCAATTCGCGCAATGCAAGATCTAACTGATTGATAAATAAATATCTTACATATAACTCCTTATTACTCAAAGATCTAGAGCCTCTAACCCCGCTAAATCTTTGATTTTAAAAGATCACTAAGAAAGGGGGGAGCAAATCAATACGCTACGATGAGACAATCGGGCGGAAAAGCAACGTCACCAAACGCTCTTGAGGCAGAACATGGCGCAACTTTACGTCGGCACTTCAGGATGGGCTTATCCAACGTGGAAGCCCGCGTTCTATCCCGAGAAGCTGGCCCAGAAGAAGTTCCTGAGTTTCTACGCGACGAAACTGAACACGGTCGAAGTCAACTTCACATTCCGTCAACTGGTCAAGGAAACGACGGTCAACAAGTGGATTGAAGAAACGCCCGCGCATTTCCGCTTTACCATCAAGGCGCACCAGGTGCTGACGCACATCAAGCGATTGAAAGGCACGGAAGAATTCCTGCGCCGCTTTCTGACAACACTGGAAGCCCTGGAGCGTGCGCAAAAGCTCGGCTCTGTGCTCTTCCAGTTGCCTCCGAATTTCAAAGCCGACCAGGCTGTGCTTTCCGAGTTCCTTCAGACACTGCCCCGAAGTGTACGCGCCGCATTCGAGTTCCGCCACGCCTCATGGTTCAACGAAGGGACGTTCGACCGAGGAACGTTCGGGGAAGGAACCTCTGGCGTAGCAACCTGGCAAACTTTGCGCGACCGAAATGTCGCGCTCTGCATCGCAGAAAGCGAAGAGCGCGACACTCCTGACGTCGTCACCGCCGATTACGCCTACTACCGCTATCGCAAGCCCAGCTACACATCCGACGAACGCCGAGCGATGGTCGAACGCATTCGCCAGCACTTGGCCGAAGGCCGCGATGTATACGCCTATTTCAAGCACGAAGAAACGCCCGAAGGTGCGCTCTACGCAGTCGATGTATTGCAGAGTTGCGGTCTGCTGAGCGCCTAAGCGTTTCCTGTTCAGACGCACCCGTCTCGTTACTTCTGCGGTTCCTGCCAACGGCGGATACTCATATCGTGCCGTCCGACACCAACGCCCGCGTTCTCTCCGGCTTCCTCGACTATCTGCGCGTGGAGCGTGGTTCGGCCAGGCTGACCATCGCGGCCTACACGAGCGACCTCGGGCAATTTGCCGAATTCCTGGAGATGCATAGTCGTCTGTTAAGCAACGCGCGCCGCGAAGATGTGCGTGCCTTCATGCAGGATCTGTTTTCGAATCAGGTCGACGGCCGTTCCGTGGGCCGAAAGCTCTCCGCGATCCGCCAGCTCTATCGCTATCTGTTGCTCGATGGCAAGATCTACAAAGACCCTACGCTCAACATCGATTCGCCGAAGCAATGGAAAGTCCTGCCGAAGGCGCTAAGCCGCAACGAAGTGGACACCATGCTGACCACCCCGCGCGAAGGCATCCACAGTTCGAGAGAGCAAGCGCTGGCCTTGCGCGATCACGCCATGCTGGAATTGCTTTACAGTGGCGGCTTGCGCGTCTCCGAAGTCGCCGGCGCGCGACTCGAAGATTTGAAGCTCGATCTCGGCTATATCCTGGTCCATGGCAAAGGCGACAAGGAGCGCATGGTTCCATTAGGTGTGCCCGCGCAGCAGGCATTGAAGCATTACTTGCAAAGCAGCAGGGAAGCATTGGCGGGAAAGAAAAGTTCCCCTGAGCTCTTTGTAGGAGCCAGCGCGCGGCGTTTAACGAGGCAGCGGGTATGGCAGCTCGTCGGTCAGGCTTCACTCGCGACAGGCCGCCATGCGAGCCCGCACATGCTTCGTCATTCCTGCGCCACGCATATGGTGGAGAACGGCGCTGATCTCCGCACTGTGCAGACGATACTAGGCCACTCGGATGTTTCGACGACGCAGATTTACACCCACGTGGCGCTCGACCGTCTGAAGAGTGTGTACGCGAAGCATCATCCCAGGGCGAGAAGCAGGCCTCAGGTGTTGGATCGGGAGATTAAATAGGTGATGACGGCATCTACCGGATTCGCGATGGCTCAGAAGCGCACAACCGTTGAACGCGCGACCGACGATTTTCTTCGCCATCTGCGTGAGCGCAACGCTTCCGCGCACACGATCAAGGCCTACACCGGAGACCTCGACTCCTTTGCCGACTACATTGGCAGCCGCGACTGGAAGACAATCGATCACGTTGCCATCCGCGGGTTCCTCTCTCATCTTTATGACAAGGGCCTGAGTAAGACTTCGGTGGCGCGAGCGCTTGCCGCCGTGCGCTCGCTCTACCGTTGGCTGGCGCAGGAGGGCGTGGTCGAGCAGAATCCGGCGAAGCTGGTTTCGACTCCGCGGCTGCCCACAAAGTTACCGCGCGTTCCGACCATCGAAGAAGTCAATTCCGTGCTCGACGGCAAAATGCCGGAAATCGCTTCTTTTCCCGAGCGTGACCGCCTGATGTTCGAACTGCTCTATGGCTGTGGCATCCGCAACTCCGAACTGGTCGGCATCAATCTCGAAGATATAAGCGTAAACAATCAAGCCATCCTGATTCGAGGCAAGGGCAAGAAAGAAAGATATGTGCCGTTTGGCGATTCGGTAAGCAGCGCGCTTGCGACTTACTTACCGTGGCGGCAGCAGTTGCTGGCAACAGTCAGGAAAGTTACGCCAGCCCTGTTAGTTAATCAACGCGGAGGGCGACTGACGACTCGCAGCGTAGGGCGCATCGTTAAGCGAATCGCGGTCGCCAAAGGCCTGTCTCCCGACGTGCATCCGCACACTCTGCGCCACGCTTTCGGCACGCACATGCTTGAGGAAGGTGCCGACCTGCGCGCGATTCAGGAGTTATTGGGCCACGAACGCCTTGCCACCACCCAGCGCTACACGCAGCTCTCGGTCCGCCACATGATGGATGTGTACGACCGGACACACCCACGGGCGAAATGACGCCAGCTTTATCTTACGGCTCGCGGAAACAATCGCAATTGCAGCGATTTTGGGTGGCGCAGCGGTTCACCGCTGCGAGAAGAGCTACAGAATGATCGGCGGCGTTCAGCCGCTGCGGGATATCTGGTCATGCGAGCCGCTCCCGCAAACTCGCTAGCCTCTTTTTCCCCGCAGCCTCTCCCACATCTCCGCAATCTCGGATCTCAATTCCGCGGTTAACTCATCGTACGCGGCTTCACTCGCCGCACTTTCCGCAGGCGGCAAAATCGGCTTCCCAATCTCCATTTGCAAGCGGGTCAACTTTGGGAACTTCTGGTGGCGCGGCCAGGCTTCATAAAAGCCCTCAATAGCAATGGGGATAATCGGCGTCTGTGTGTGGATCGACAAGATAGCCGCTCCCTTACGGAAAACGCCGAAGTTACCGGTGTTCGTGCGTTCTCCCTCCGGATACAGGACCAGCACGCGGTCATGCCTTAATCCGTACGCTCCCGCGCGCATGGCGGGCACAAGGTTGGCGTCTGGGTCCAGGACCACTATGCGCAGTTTTCTCGCCAGCCGTCGCATGAATCCCTGGCCAAATATCTCACTTGTTCCCACGGCAAAGGTGTCACGAAATAAATGCCATGGCAAAGCACCCGCCAAAATTAGCGGGTCAATGTAGCTCTGATGGTTCGAACATAAAAGGAGCGGCCCTTTTTGCGGCAAGTTCTCGAGTCCTTGTATTTTGAGCCTGAATCGGTCGAGAGCAAACAGATAAATGAGCCGTCCCAGACTGAAAAAGAGGATCTCTGCGAACAGGTCGTGCTGTGCCAGGGCAAGGATGTCCGGATCCGTAACGGGTTCATCCAGAATCGTTGACCATGCTGGTCCGCTGGAGGAAATGGTAACTTCGCCGCGCTCTGCGCTGGCCAGCACGGCATCCACCAGATCTCGCACCGAATAAATCTCCGCCAACTGCGCTTCCGGCACGTCCCCGCCCAATTGTTGTTCGAGCGCACTCAGTAACTCCACGCGCTGCATGGAATCGAGCCCCAGATCGAGCTCCAGGTTGTGCGTTGGACGAAGCGAATCCAACCGATTCCGCGAAGCTTCATTCACAATGCCCAGCGCGCGTTTCACGTCCTCGCGTTCCAGCCATGTGCACTCTTCCTCGGTGAGCGGTTTGTCCACGCCGATCGCAGCATCGCCATTGCTTCCGCGCTGTTGCGCTTCGCGTACTTTCTTCTCAATATGGAATCGCTTGAGCTTGCGGGTGGTCGTTCGCGGCAGGTCCTCCTGCCAGATCTCATAGCTGCCGAGCCGCTTCGTGGATGCGATTTTGTGCGAGAGCGCCTCAATATCAAAGCGGATCGCTTCCTTGGCATTGACGATCTTGCGCTCGCGCAGCAGGTCGAAATTGGGCACAATCACACCGTACAGGCGTTCGGACGTTGGATCTCCCGGTCGCGCCTCAAGTGACATCACACAAATTTCTTTCACGTATGGAGACTTCAGGTAATGGGCCTCAATCTCCTCCGGGTAGATATTCTTGCCGTTCGCAAGCACGATCACTTCCTTGCTGCGTCCCGTGATGAAGAGATTTCCCCCGGAATCGAAGTAACCGAGATCGCCCGTGTAGAGCCATCCATCGCGCAGCACCGCCGCGGTCGCATCCGGACGATTCCAATATCCCTTCATCACGAGCGCGCCACGGATGGCAATCTCACCGGCTTCGGGCCGGCCGTCTTCCACGGTATGAGGATTCACGATCCGCGCCTCGACACCCGGAAACGGCGGACCGACCGACCCGAACACAATATCGCCGGGAGTATTGAGAAAGGCACCACCACTGGTCTCAGTCAGGCCGTAGGCGTTGAGAACATCGGTGCCGAAGGCGTAGAAATCGCGCTGAATTGCCGGATCGAAGCGCGAGCCGCCGGTCACCAGATAGCGCATGCGCTTGCCGAATGTGGCATGAATCTTCCCGAAGAACAGTTTGCCGGCATTGATCCCAAGCCGCCGCAAGCCGCGGTTGAGTGCCATTAGGGCCCGCACAAGCGAAGCCGCCGCTTTGCCCTTCTTGTCAATCTCCTTGAAGATCTTTTCATGGATGAGATAGAAGAACTGCGGCACAACGCAGAAGACCGTGATGTCGCGCTCCTGCAAAGCTCGCAGTAACTCGGTGGTGTTCAGCGTTTCCAGATATACGACGCGCGAACCGTTGAACAGCGGCAAAAACAAGTTCGCCATCTGCGCCAGCACATGGAACATGGGAAGAATTCCCAGCAGCGCATCGGTGGGTCCAATGTGGACTACGCCGAACACTGAATTCGCCTCCCCCACTAGGTTGGCATGCGTGAGCATGACGCCCTTGGGATCGGCCGTGGTGCCCGACGTATAGAGGAGAGCAGCCAGGTCGTCCTCGTGCGGAACGACTGGCTGGAATCCGTGCGGGCCCTCCTCGAAGATCGAATCAAGATCTCCCCAGAACTGAGTTCCGTGTTTCGCGCGATTCTGGCCCGGCGCGAGCATCGTCCATTCAGTTTGGGTCGAGGTCATCACGAGGCCCACGCCGCTTCCTTCAACCGCTTCCGCCGCCACCGGGAAGAACTTGGCATCGACGAAAAGCAGGGAAGCGCCGCTATCGAGCAGGAGTTTCCTAACCTGCTCGGCGTGAAAGGCCGTGTCGAGCGGGACTGCCGTCCGTCCAGCCGCAATCACGCCGAGGTATGCGGCGACCCAGCGCGGATGGTTGGCCGCCAGGATGGCGACCCGTGCATCGCGGGGAACGCGCGCGGAAAGCCAGTTCGCGACGCTTTCTGCCATGCGCGTCAGTTCGGCAAACGTAACGCGTTCAACCGTATCTGTTCGTTGAATTTCGAGGGCAATATTATTGGGAAACTGCCGGGCAGACTCCTGAAAGCGCTGATAGAACGTGGACATGGGGCGAAAGGGGGAATGATACAGGGAAGTGAATGAAGGGGCCAATTGGACAAAGTTTAGATTGTAAGTGTACACGATAATCGTGTACACTATGCTCGTGTATGAAGAACATCACTTTCAGTGCCGACGAGAACAAAATTGAGCTGGCTCGCGAAGTTGCCCGCAATCGACGAACGACCCTAAACGAGGCGTTTCGCGCCTGGCTGGAAGGTTACGCCAACGGCGGCTCCCCTTCAAAGGCCGAGGAATTCCGGGCGCTTATGAAACGTCTCCGATACGTGGATGCGGGCCGCAAGTTTAGCCGGGAAGAGATGAATGAACGGTAAGTCTTTTCTCGATACCAACCTCTTTGTTTACTGCTTCGACAAGTCGGAGAAACGAAAGGGCGCGAGAGCGGAAAAATTAATTTATGAAGCTTTGGCGTCGAGGCAGGGCGTAATCAGCTATCAAGTTGCGCAGGAGTTTGTGGCTGCAGTGCGGCGGTTTCGCGTTGCGCCTCGATTTGAGGACATTGAAGAGTACTGGCAGACGTCGCTGCTTCCTCTGCTGTCGGTCTCTTCACCCCTGAACTCTTTGTTCGAGCTTTGAACCTCGCCAACCGCGACCGGCTTGCCTGGTACGACTCTCTCATCGTCGCGGCCGCAATTCAGGGTGGCTGCAAGATTCTCTACAGTGAAGATCTGCAAGACGGACGCCGTTTTGGCGATCTCGTCGTTGAAAACCCGTTCCGTTGAGAATGCCTTCGGATTAAAGGCAACGTGGCCAATCGAGCGCGTGGACCTGCGTCCCTGTAGCCCACATTAGAGTCGTCACTGGTTCGCCGCGATATGTCCCGCATCTAATGTGTTAGCCTTAAAATCATACTTGGGACGTGTGTCCTCTGAAGGGTTTCCGTTTTGATTAACACTTTACTAGGCAAGGTTTTCGGGACGAAGAACGAGCGCGAGATCAAGCGCGTGCAGCCGCGCGTCGCGGCCATTAATGCGCTCGAACCAGAGATCCAGAAGCTCACCGACGAACAGCTCCGCGCCAAGACTGACGAATTTCGCGCCCGCATTCAACAACGCCTCGGCGCGCTCGCCGTTGAACCCGAGGCCGATCCCGATCTCCAGGATATCGACCGCCAAAAGGAGATCGAGACCGAGCGCATGCGCGTGCTGGAGCAGGCGCTGGACGAGATCCTCGAAGAGGCCTTTGCCGTCGTCCGCGAGGCTGGCCGCCGCGTTCTCAACATGCGCCATTTCGACGTCCAGCTAATCGGCGGCATGGTGCTGCACTCCGGCCGCATCGCCGAGATGAAAACCGGCGAAGGCAAAACCCTGGTTGCGACGCTCCCCGTGTACCTTAACGCGCTCAGCGGGCGCGGTGTGCACGTGGTCACGGTCAACGATTACCTGGCCAAGCGCGACTCCGAATGGATGGGCAAGCTCTACAGTTTCCTGGGCCTGAGCGTGGGCGTAATCGTCCACGACCTGGACGATGAGGAGCGCCGCGCCGCCTACGCCGCCGACGTGACTTACGGCACGAATAACGAATTCGGCTTCGACTACCTGCGCGACAACATGAAATTCGACTTGCGCGATTGCGTGCAGCGCGTGCACAACTTCGGCATCGTCGATGAAGTCGATTCCATCCTGATCAACGAAGCCCGCACGCCGCTCATCATTTCCGGCGCCAGCGAAGAATCCACCGACAAGTATTACAAGGTGAATCGCATCATCCCCAAGCTCGAACAGGGCGAGGAAATTGACACTCAGCCGGGCGAGCCAAAGATTTACACGAAGGATTTTGTCGTCGACGAAAAACACCGGAACATTACCGTCACCGATGAAGGTTGGGAGAAGGTCGAAAAGCTGCTTGGCATTGGCAACGTCGCCGACCCGGAAAATTGGGCGCTGAAGCACCACGTTGAGACCGCCGTCAAAGCCCACGCGCTTTATAAGAAAGATGTCGAGTATGTTGTGAAGGACGGCGAGGTCCTTATCGTCGATGAATTCACCGGCCGCCTCATGCCCGGACGCCGCTGGTCCGACGGGCTGCATCAGGCGATTGAAGCCAAGGAAAACGTCAAGATCGAACGCGAGAACCAAACGCTCGCCACGATCACGTTTCAGAATTATTTCCGCATGTACAAGAAACTTGCCGGCATGACAGGTACCGCGGAAACCGAAGCGCCGGAGTTCGAAAAAATCTATCGCCTCGAAGTCGTCGTTATTCCCACGAACCGTACGCTGCTCCGCGTTGAGAATCCCGACATCGTTTACCGCACTGAAAAAGAGAAATACTTCGCGGCCGCGGATGAGATCCAGAGGCTTCACGAAAGCGAACAGCCGGTGCTGGTCGGCACCACCTCGATCGAAAAATCGGAGCGGCTCTCCGAGCTACTGAAGAAGAAAGGCATCAAGCACGTTGTGCTCAATGCCAAGTATCACGAGCGCGAAGCCGAAATCGTGGCCCAGGCCGGACGCAAGGGCATGGTGACCATCGCCACCAACATGGCCGGCCGCGGCACCGACATTCTGCTTGGCGGCAACCCCGAGTTCATGGCCAAGCAGGAATGCGTGAAGAAGGGAGTCGCGCAGCCGGTACGCGTTGCTCAGGGCAAGATCGAGAACGTGGTGGACGATCCCAATCGCACCACGTGGTATTACGCCGGCAACGAGTATGCCGTTCCCACCGACCAATGGAATGAAGTGTTCGCGCGCTACAAGGCCGACACCGATCAAGAACATAAGGATGTGATTACCGCGGGCGGCCTGCACATCTTCGGCACCGAACGCCACGAGGCGCGCCGCATCGATAATCAGCTTCGCGGACGAGCCGGCCGACAGGGCGATCCTGGCTCCTCGCGTTTTTATCTCTCGCTCGAAGACGACCTGATGCGCATTTTCGCGAAGGAATGGGTTTCCAATCTTCTCCAGCGTCTAGGGATGGAAGAAGGCGTGCCCATCGAGTCGCGCATGATTACGCGCCGTATTGAAGCTGCGCAGAAAGCCGTCGAAGGGCAGAACTTTGAAGCCCGCAAACACCTCCTCGAATACGACGACGTCATGAATAAGCAGCGCGAAGCCGTTTATGGGCTGCGCCGTCGCCTGCTTGAAGGGCTCGACCAGAAGGACCTTATCCTTGAAGACTATGTTTCCAGCATTCTGGGCGAGATTCTCGAGAAATTCTGCCCCGCCAAGGCGCACGTCGACGACTGGGATCTCAAAGGCCTGAAAGACGCCATCTTCACGCGCTTCGGTGTCGATATTTACGCAGAGGGCATCAAGCCGGACGCCCTCAACCGCGCCGAACTAGGCGACGCTATTTTCGCGAAGTTGAAAGAGCGCTACGACGCCAAGGAAAAGCTGATTGGCTCGGACGCCATGCGCTACCACGAACGGATGATCATGCTGAGCGTGATCGATGCACAGTGGAAAGACCACCTGCTCTCGATGGATCACCTGAAAGAAGGCATCGGCCTGCGCGGCTACGGTCAGCATGACCCCTTGGTCGAGTACAAGCGCGAGTCCTTCGACATGTTCGAAGACATGATGCGGCGCTTTCAGGAAGAGACCGTCCGCTATCTCTACTTGATGCAAATCCTGGAGCGCCCCGCTGAGCCGGCTCAGCTTCCACCAGATGGGATCCAAAATGTCCCCGAAATCCCCAACGCAACTTCGCCGTCGCTCATCACAGGTGGCCGCGGCGGTAACGGACGTCCGTCAAGGCAGGTTGCCACATCTGTCGACGAGATTGAGGAAGCCTTTCAGCGCAAGAAGAAACGCGAGCTTGAGCAAGCGCGCATGGCTGGCTCCGGCGACATGCAAACCGTGCAGCAGGTGGTGCGTTCCGGAGAAAAGGTTGGGCGCAACGATCCATGCCCCTGCGGTAGCGGTAAGAAATATAAAAAGTGCTGCGGAGCGTAAGTCGCCGCCAAGTTGCGAAGAAATCCTTCTAGCAGGCTGTCGATCTTACCTTTTGATTTTGGGTTGTACCCACGGCGCGAAACGTCATTTCGTTCGCTTTGCTCCGCACCCGGAGCTTCCAGGTGAAAAACAAATCCGCGTAAGTTTGAGTGATGTAGTCGGTGGACGAGATTCCTAGCGCCTTCGCCGTCCGGTCAATCCATCGCGCTGGCCCTTCGATTTCGCCAAAATCGCCGATCGGCGTTTGATCGAGAACTACATGTCCTGTGCCGTCGCTCCACTCGGCGCGGTACTTCTCATAGCGAAACGTGGGCGCAAATCCCAGCGCCTGGAGGATGGCTTCCATCTGCTCGCCGTTTTCCACACCCGTTTCCAGTTCCACTCGGATTTTGTGGCGGCTGGTCTTGCCGGTGCTTTTTGCTTTGTGTGTGAGTACCCACGCGCTCCCGTATTTTCGCAGCCGCAGCAACTCTCCCTTCTTGCGCAGCTTCTCCCCGGGGAGATCGTAGAGCGCATTCATCTCGTGGGTCAACGGAGTGATTTCGCGGAAGCCGCCGCGCTTCAACGCCCCGGCAAGCGCCTTCAGGTCCGCGATCCGAAACTTGATCTCAACCTCTTTAGCCATGGAGAAAATCTTAAACCGCCGAGACACTAACAGCGCAGGGAAAAACGAGAAACTGATCCATTGCGAAGGGCAATTGTCCGGTGTGATAGGAGAGCAGCAACAAAGAAAATGGGGCAATCATTCGACAGCCTTTCTCGGCGCACTCTGCGTCTCGGCGGTTATCGTCCCCTGCTTGGAGTCCTCAGCCTGCCGGCGCTGAAACCAGCTCATGTGCGGCAGCTCGCGTTCCACGTTCCGCCGTTTTGCAATCAGCTCGGCCATGATCGATACGGCAATTTCTTCCGGAGTAATCGCGCCAATGTCGAGCCCAATGGGCGCATGTACGCGCTCGAATAAATGGCCGGGAATACCTTCCTTCTTTAGTTCTTCGAAGATGCGTGATTGTCTTCCGCCTTGATCCAATCATGCCGACATAGCGAGCGGGAGTTTGAACGGCCCAGCCCAGCACGCGCATGTCGTCGCGGTGGCCGCGCGTCACGATCACAATGTAGGTCGATTCGCTGGGCGCGAGCCGCGCTATTGCTTTGCTCGAAGCCTTCCGCGATGACCTGATGCGCATCAGAGGAAATCGCTCGCGGTTGGCGTAGGTCTCGCGATCGTCGACGATAGTGACATCGAATCCGGCAATCTGTGCAATCTTATAAAGGCTTGTGGCAACATGGCCTGCGCCAAAGATATAAAGTTCCGCTGGAGGGAGGATGGGTTCCACAAAAACTTCCAGCGTGCCTCCACAAACCAGGCCCGTATCGTATTTCGGGATCGTTATTCAGGTCGAAGGTCAGAGTTCGTGGACGCTCGGACTCCATCACTTCGCGCGCCGCCTGCCAGACTTCAGCTTCTACGCAGCCGCCGCCGATCGTGCCAACGATCGATCCGTCGTCGCGCACCAGCATCTTCGCCGTCTTGAACGAGGGAATCGAGCCACGCACGTTGACGATGGTCGCCAACGCCCCGCGCCGCCCTGTCTGGCGCAGTCGCACGATCTCCTCGTACAGATCCATAAGACGATTATGGTGGTGAGGGAAAGGAAGGTCAAACCATAAGGTCGGAGCGGGTGCGTCGGGACAGGAAGTCGAACCGGCAGAGTGAGACTAGAACTGGCCTCATAAATGGTTTGGGGAAGGGCACGACTTCAGCCGTGCCGCTAGAAGCCAGTAAAAATGAGGGCTTTAGCCCCCGCGGGCCAACGCTCTTTCCACAAAGATTGTTTATGAGACCAGTTCTATTCAAGCCACTCAAGTTGACACAAAATCAAAAGCCCCGGGTCATCACTCCGGGGCCACTGGTGTTTCGCCAGTGAGTACCAATACGCGGCCTGCCAAACACATCGTTGTGCTAGTCGGCCCATCTGTCAAGGTATTCTATGCGACTTATCACGGTGCTTTTGGTACATTTTCGTTTGGTGTCTTGTTCCGATTGGGACGTGACATGAACAGTTTCAAGGAGTCCTCATGAAAGCCGTCCGCATTCATCAGTTCGGTGGTCCGGAAGTTCTCACCTACGAAGACATCCCCGATCCCAAGCCCCGCAAGGATCAAGTTCTGGTCCGGGTGCGAGCTTGCTCGCTCAATCACCTTGACCTCTGGGTGCGCCAGGGCCTGCCCGGAGTGAACCTGCCGCACATTCTCGGCAGCGACATCGCCGGAGAGATCGTCGAGGTCGGCGAATACATCACTGATTTCAAAGCCGGCCAGCGCGTGCTGCTCGCGCCCATGAGTTTCTGCAACCGCTGCCCGAAATGTGTTGCCGGATTGCAGAACCAGTGCCGCCAGTTCACTGTGCTCGGCAATGGTGTCGATGGCGGCAACTGCGAGCTCATCGCCGTTCCTGCTGTGAATGTCATTCCCATCCCCGACTCGCTCGATTTCAATCAAGCGGCGAGCGTGCCGCTGGTTTTTGTCACCGCCTGGCACATGCTCACCGGACGCGCCGCGATCCGTCCCGGCCAGACCGTTCTCGTTCTCGGCGCAAATTCTGGCGTGGGCATTGCCGCCATTCAAATTGCCAAGATGTTTCATGCGCGCGTCATCACCACGGCCGGAGACGACCGCAAGATGGAGCGTGCCCGCGAACTGGGCGCCGATTTCGTCATTAACCATTACCAGCAGAAGATTGCGCAGGAAGTTCGCACCATCACGAAGGGCGAAGGTGTTGACATCGTCATTGAACACGTCGGGCCCGCGACTTGGAACGAAAGTGTTCGTTCGCTGAAAGCCGGGAGGAACGCTCGTCACCTGCGGCGCAACCACCGGCCCCAAGGCCGATATCGATCTGCGCTTCCTTTTTTCGCGTCAGCTTTCGCTGCTTGGCTCTTACATGGGCACGATGAGTGAACTCAACGAAGTCCTCGGCCATATTTTTGCCGGACGCCTCAAGCCCGTGATCGACCATCTCTTTCCTCTGCGAGACACCCGTGCCGCGCATGAGTATCTGGCCAACAGCCAGATGTTCGGAAAGGTAGTGCTCAATCCGTAGGAAGCCAAGTAGCGAGAGGTGGAAGCGGTGATTGAAAGCCAACCACGCAGCAACAATTCGAGCGCGCCGCCCATGAGCGCGAAGCCGCGCGCTCCCGGTTTCCTCTACGGCACAGCCTGGAAAGAAGATCGCACGGCAGCTCTTGTCGAAGCCGCGCTGCGTGCTGGTTTTCGTGGCATCGACACCGCGAACCAGCGCCGTCATTACTTCGAGGCGGGCGTCGGCGAAGCCTTAAAGGCGGTCTATCGGGATGGAATCGTCACGCGCGCGGACCTGTTTCTCCAAACGAAATTCACTTATCGGCAAGGCCAGGACCACCGATTGCCATACGATCCCGCCGCCAGCATCTCCATTGCAGGTCGCGCAATCGATGGCGAGTTCGCTCGAACACCTCGGCACCGATTATGTCGACAGCTACGTCCTCCACGGACCGTCATCGAACCATGAATGGACTGGCCACGATTCCGAAGCATGGCAGGCAATGCGAAAGGAACGCGATGCTGGGCGCACGCGATGGCTTGGGGTCAGCAACGTCTCTTTGCATCATCTCGAGCACATGCGGCACAGCGAGCCCGAGCTGCCCGGCTTTCGTGCAGAACCGCTGCTACGCGCGCCTCGGCTGGGATCGCGATGTGCGCCTGTTTTGCCGCGAGCACAGAGATTATCTACCAGGGCTTCTCGCTGCTAACCGCAAACATGGATGCCATTCACCATCCACTGCTGGCTTCGATTGCCGAGCGCGCCAACGCCGGCCTGGCTCAGGTGGTCTTCGCCTTTGCCCGCTCCATCGGAATCCTGCCGCTGACCGGCACTTCTGACATCGAGCACATGAAGCAGGATCTCGCCAGCTTGCAGTTATTGTTGCCAGGCGATGCTGTCGATGCCATCGAATCGATCGCGATTTGAATTTGCTAAGTAACCACCGGCAAATTGCTCATCCCGTCCGTGCCAAAGACGCGCCGATAGCGTTCGACTTCCTCCGCTGGCCCGACCGCCTTGGCGTAGTTATCGGAAAGCTTGACCGCCGGACGGCCCTCAACGCTCGTCACCTTGCAGATCAGGCTGAGAC
>CAWDPB010000071.1:0-16500 GCA_963804075.1 uncultured Acidobacteriaceae bacterium
ATGAAGTCGATTTTCACGAGGACCGCAACACGGTCCGGCTTCAGGTGCGCAAAATCCTCGAAGACCTGTTGATGCAGGAAGCCCGCATCGACGCCGCCGCCCGCCAGAAAATCGAAAGCCAGAAGCGCACCATCATCGAAGGCACGGAAGAGTGGACGATCCTCTACCGCAAGTACTACAACGAAGAAGTGAAAAAGCTCGGCCTGTAGTGCTTGACTCTGATAGCTAGTGGATTGTCGCAGAGACAGTGTTTCCACCCCGCAAATTGCAAAACGAGTCATCCTGAGACTCTCCGAGCCTTTTGTTGCCCATGGCCGCTGTCATCCTGAGCGGAGCAACGCTTCGCGTAGCGAAGCGGTTGCGGAGTCGAAGAGCCTGCCCTGAGCGCAGCCGAAGGGACCCCTACGCCCTCAACCGCGCCCTGCCGCCTCAGGGAATTCTCTCCATGCTCGCGCTAACGAATATTCTGCGACAGCCCACAAGCAGGCTGCGGAAAAACTCGACGTTGCGGTTGATTTTGGGTGGCCCAGCGGTTTTCCGCTGCGATAACTGGCTTCTTTTCAGCGTCGGCTTTAGCCGCTGCGGTGAGCCCGCGGCCCGGGGAACACTTTTTCCGCAGTCCACTAGACGCAGCCCCCACGCACCACGCCGCAGAATACATCCCCAAATTCACCCAGGCTTCTGGGCGGACCTTGAACGCTAACGCCTCCATTACGCTCATCGACCAGCGGCCCGAAAGGTCAAAACGTGAAATCGCCTGATTACGTCATCTGGCGTTCTCCTGCACCACCGGTATGGCAAAGGAAAGCCCCGCATCGCTGCGGGGCTTGAATTGCTTTTAGAGTAAGGGCTAATCGCCGTCTCCCTCCAGGCTCACTGTCAGTGGGCTGTTGTTGGCGCTGTCGCTTACGGTCAGCGTGCCGGTTGCCGAGCCGGTCGCCGACGGCGTAAACGTCACCTTGAAGACGCAACTCGCCTTGCTGTTCAGCGTGGTTCCGCAGGTTGAGGTTGCTGCGATTGCAAATGGCGGCGCTATTGAGTAAGAGATGCCCGTCAGCGCAGTGGAAAGATTGTTTTTCAGTGTGACGCTCTGCGTGCTGGTCATCCCTACTTCGGTTGTGGGGAAGCTGATAGCGGCCGGAGTTAATGTGGCTTGCGCCACGCCCGTACCTGAGAGCGACACGGTTTGCGGGCTGCCCGTAGCATTATTACTAAAGCTGAGGGACGCCGTGGCCGCGCCGAGCTACGTGGTCGTGAACGTGACACTCACTTCGCATGCCCGATTCACGGCCAGCGGGCTACCGCAGGTACTGTTGGAGATCGTGAAATTACCGCTTGGCGCAATTGAGATGTTGCCGAGATCCAGCGTGGCCGTGCCGGTGTTCTTTAGCATTACCATTTTCGCCGCGCTCGTAGTGTCGATCGCGACATTTCCGAAACTCAGCGAACCGGGAGTCAACGTCACTGTCGTCGTCGGCACGAACAGGTATGTGGCTCCCTGGTCCCCATTCGAGCTGACCGTGTGATTTCGGGCGCCCACGACGTCTATGTTGCCCCCGATCGCCGCGGCAACGCCCAATTGGTCCGGCGCAGCTCCGTCGGATGCGGTGAGCTCGGCCTGCTGGCTCCATGTTCCAGCGCTTTCGGCGAACGCGTATGCCGCTCCCTGGGCCGCATTCGAACCGACCGTGTGCCCCGGGGCGCCCACCACGGCCGCGCTGCCGCTGACCCCGACGCTATAACCGAAGAGATCACCGGCCGCGCCATCGGATGCGGTCAGTTCTGCCTGCTGACTCCACCGTCCGGCGCTTTCCGCGAACACGTACGCAGCTCCCGGACCAAACCCTCCCGAATAGGGATGAGTGGGAGCGGATACCACGGCCGTGCTGCCGCTGAGCGCCACGGAATACCCGAAAACGTCAGTGGGCACGCCGTCGGACGCCGTGAGTTTCGCTTTCTGATCCCAGGTTCCGTGCTCTTCCACAAACACATACGCAGCTCCCTGCCCTGCATTCGAGCCGTAGGCTCCCACCAGGCCCGTGCTGCCGCTGAGGGCAACGGCACAGCCAAACCCGGAATTCGCGGCCCCGTCGGATGCGGTCAGTTCTGCCTGCTGACTCCAGCTTGTGCCACTTTGTGCGAAAACGTACACCGCTCCCTGGGCCGTATTTGAGTCGACCGCATGTTCGAACGCGCCGACCATTGCCGTGCCGCCACTGACCGCGACAGAATAGCCAAAGTTGTCAGACGCCACCCCGTCCGATGCAGTCAACTCCGCCTGCTGGCTCCACGTTGTGCCGCTTTGCACGAACACATAGGCTGCTCCCGGTCCGCAGCCTCCGGGAAAATGATACGGGTGGCAAGACGCGCCCACCACTGCCGTACCGCCGCTGACCGCGACCGCACTGCCGAAGCTGTCAGCTGCGACGCCGTCGGATGGCGTCAACTCGGCCTGTTGCACCCAGGTTCCTCCGCTAAGCACGAAGACGTATGCCGCTCCAAAGCCGGCGTGGGCAGGGGCCCCGACCACGATCGTGTTGCCGTTGATCGCAACGGCAGAGCCAAAAGTATCGTTTTCCGCGCCATCGGACGAGATCAGTTCGGTCTCCTGGATCCACGGGTCCACCACCATCGGATACCGCGCTGCTTTATCTTCTACCCGCACCAGCAACCGCTCGTCTCGAACCTCCAGCCAAGTCCGCAACTCTCGTCCCGTGGCGTCCCGCGCCTCCAGACCCGTGTAGCGCAATGCAGCCTTCCCGTCCTTGCCGCGCAGTTCCAGCACCTTGCTCTTCTCATTCAAGCCCGCCGGTTCCAGGGCCGCCGAGAGGTTCCCGCGCAGCCTCAACTCCAGCGTCAGCGCCTGCCCGTTCGCTTTCCCCGGGCGATGAGCTAGCGTGAACCCCTGCTCTAACCCCAAAGGCCCGTTCTCATACCACTCCGTTATGCCGTTGCGCTGGTACTCGACTCGGTTGCCACGGGCATCCGGAGCCACCGCCTTTACCGGCCGCAGGGCGTTGCCGTATCCGTAGGCGCGCGTCTCTATCACCCATTGCAAGTTGTGCCCGCGCACCTCGGCTCCCTTTTTGGTGAACTCCGCTGCCAGGGCCTGCCGCGGATTTTCGCCACAGAAGCCGTCAGCGCTTCGACGAACCCAGTAGCTGGAGTCGTCCCTTCCCAAAGCCGCCGATATGGGTCCCTGAGCATCTGCCGGAAGAATCGACAGACCGCTCCCAGGTGTTGTCAGAGAAGACTTGCCGACAGCGGGTGCTTGTGCGTGCGCCATCCAGACAGTCGCAAGCATCAACATCGTTGCAGCACACGCCAATTTTGCGAAGTTAGCATTTTTCATTTTGAACCCCACCTTTGTGTGAAGTACCCCTAGACGGCCTCGATGAAGCCGTCCCACATCATGGGGCGATATAATAATCCCAAATAGCCGCGATTGGTGAGTCTTGGTAGCCTTTCGGAACCCCCCAGGGGCGCTGTCGCTCAATTGGCGATACATCGCAATTACACTCAAAATCCCAAGAAAGATTTTCTCGGCGCCCTCGGCGTCTCGGCGGTGAGAAAACCTCACAAATCCCCGGTGACCACACTCACAGACGTTCAGCCACAACCCACTCGATAATATTCCTGCTCGACCACACGATGGGGTCCGCTCCAGAGCGCGGGTGTTCCCCGTTACGCCCCGTA
Source organism: uncultured Acidobacteriaceae bacterium (assembly GCA_963804075.1). Classification (GTDB taxonomy): domain Bacteria; phylum Acidobacteriota; class Terriglobia; order Terriglobales; family Acidobacteriaceae; genus Acidiflorens. Next base: position 3,697 of record CAWDPB010000071.1, read on the forward strand.
TTTGGCGTGACGGCGTGAAAGCCGGAGGCTTGTTAACTCTTTGATAAACTGAACGCTTCGATTTAATTCGCTGAAATTAATTCGAATTTCTCGCTCAAATGTCTACCAAAGTAGATACAAAATTGCCCACAAAAACGCGATTCTCATCGCTAACTCCTTTCCTTGGGGGTCTTTGAGGGTAAGTGATTGTTTGCAAATGGGTTACAAGCGGTTTGCGGCAATTTAGGTAGGGGGAGGGGGGGAGGGGTAGAGTTATTTTTCTGGTTATCAATGCCGTTTTCTCGAAAACCCTCCGGCTCGAAGCCAGCACTCCCTGGATGCCCCGCGAGTTCCTTCCTCGGCAGTAATCCCGCTATAGTGAGAGAGCTATAGTCAGACAAGAGTGTGGGGCCTGGTCTTGTTCGAATATCTGAACGCTGGATGCGTCATGCGCAATCGAATGCCTAAGGTGCTAAGTGCGGCCGGAGCACATCGCAGTCTTGTCCGGATCGCGATTCTGTTTCTCCTCGCGGCCTCTTGTTTCGCCGCGGCGAAAGATAAGAAAAAGCAAGAAAAGAAAAACGAGCTCGTCCTCCATCCCGTCGGCTTCAGCCTGCGCCAGTTTCCCGCGCCCCAGGGTCAAACAAATCACGGTCAAACAAATCACGGTCAAACAAATGACGGTCGAGCAAATGAGGACTACAACTGGCGCGGCTCCGACGATAAGGCGCTGAGCGGCATCGTCTGGTATCCAGCAGAAGATAGCTCCGGCGAAAAAGACCAATACATTGGCCCGCCCGATGCACCGCTGTTCTACGCTGGCCGCGCCGCCAAGGATGCCACGCTGGCCCCATCCTTCAGCAAGTTTCCACTGATCGCGCTCTCGCACGGCACCGGAGGCAGCGCCTTGCAGATGGCCTGGCTCGGCACTTATCTCGCCGCGCGCGGATACATCGTGGCCGCGGTCAATCATCCCGGCAACAACGCCGTCACCGGATACACGACGCTTGGCTTCGTTGAAGGTTGGGAGCGCGCGAAAGATATCAGCACGGTGATAAACGATATGCTCGCCGATCCGCGCTTCGGCCCCAAGATCGATCCCGACCGCATCGGCGCGGCCGGCTTTTCGTTTGGCGGATACACCATGATGGAACTAGCCGGCGCAACCACCGACTTCAATCGCATTCAAGCCTGGTGCGACGAAACAAAGGGCGCCGCTTGCAGTCCTCCTGAAATGCCGGATCTGTTCGCGAAGTTCAAAGCGATCGAGCAGCAGCCAGAAGTGCAGCAGTCGTTGAAACATGCAGGCGATTCCTACCGCGACACGCGCATTCGGGCCGTATTCGCCGTCGCTCCTGCTGTAGCTCGCGCGTTCACGCCCGCGAGTTTGCAGAAGGTCTCCATTCCAGTGGAGATTGTTGCCGGTGCTTCCGACATGATCGCCCCTCCCGCCGACAACGCGCAATTCTTTGCCTCAAACATTCCGGGCGCGAAGATCACTATTATGCCCGGCGGCGTGGGCCATTACACGTTTCTCGATGTCGGCACCGACGCGGGAAAAAAGCAGATGCCCCAATTCTTCGTTGATAATCCCGGCGTCGATCGCGAAGCCGTGCACAAGCAGGTCGCTGAAATGGCTGCCAGCTTCTTCGATCAAGAATTGGCTCCGCCAAAAGCGAAGCGCTGAAGAGCGCACTACATCTGTCATGCGGCCTTGCGTTGCCCTTTGCCCCTGTCTTGTTGAGCGCAGCCGAGGTCACGAAGTGAGCCTCGGCGAAGTCGAAACATCCCTACTTGTTCCCCACTACTTCCCCGTCTCCAACTCCTGCATCCGCAGAACGTCGTCCTGATCGCGCTCTTTGCGCGTGATGCCAACCGCCTTCAGTTCGCGCGCCACCGGCTGCACATCTTGCAGGATGCGTGCGAGCGCCACCGCGGCATCTTCCTTGTCGCTGTTGTCTGCGGGATTCTGCTGCACCAGAGTTTCATACCACTTCTTCGGACGCGGATAGACCGTCAGATTCACATCGTCACTGTCGGAAACGCCGATTGCTTTCTTGACCAGTTTCAGCGCCACGTCATACCCGCCGAGTTCATCCACCAGCCCAAGGTTCTTTGCATCCGCACCTGACCAGATGCGGCCCTTGGCGATCTCCAAGACCTTGTCTTTCGGCAGCTTGCGCCCGTCGGCGACTTTCCCTGTGAAATCGACATACACGCGGTCGAGCCACGCCTCAAAGCGCGCCCACTCCGCAGGCGTGTAATCGTGTGTGCCGGTGAACATAGTGGCGTTGTCGCCGTCGTGCACTTCATCCCATGACATGCCAACTTTATCCCACAGGCCAGAGGTGAGAACCTTTCCGCCAAGCACGCCGATGGAAGCGGTAATGGTGCCGGGTTGCGCAACGATCTTGTCCGCAGCCATCGCCACAAAATACCCGCCCGAGCCAGCGAGATTGCCCATGGACACAATCACCGGCTTGCCTGCCTTGCGCGCATTCACCACTTCGCGCCAGATCGTATCCGACGCCACATACGATCCGCCGGGACTATCGACGCGAAACAGGATCGCCTTGACGTCGTCATCCTGCACCGCCGCGCGAATTGCGCCCGCCACCGTATCCGATCCCATGGTCTGCTCGCCTTGCACCGGATCGTAGTCGCTCTTGCCACGCATCACGCCGCCCACGCCAAAGATCAGTGCGACTTTCTTCCCATGCTGATGCGGCCGGCCAGCGCGTTCCAAATATTTGTCCAGATAAAGAAGCTCCGCGCCGCTGCCAGCCTTCGTCTTCACCTGTCCATACACTTCGTCGCGATACGCCACGCCATCCACCAGCTTCGCATCCACCGCCTCTTTGCCAAGGTATGGGCCGGCATCGACGATCGCCTGAAATTTGTCGGGATCAATCCCCCGCGCTTTGCAGATCCCATCCTTTATCTGGCTGAACCAGGAATTCAGAATGCCGGTCATCGCTTCCCTGTGCGCGTCTGTGTACTTTGTCTCTGTATAAAAGTTGAGTGCGTTCTTGTATTCGTAGCGATGGTCGCCGTGGAAGCTCATGCCCAGCTTGGCGAGCGTGCCCTTGATAAAGGGTGATTCCATGATGATGCCAGTCAAGCCGACATCGCCCGAGGGCTGAAGATAGATCTGATCAAACGCCGTCGCCAGATAGTAAGCGCCGTTGCCGGGGCCGAATTCACCGAATGTCTCCGAGTACGCGACCGCGAACTTCTTATGCGCGCGGAAGCGTGCAACCGCGTCGCGAATCTCCTGCAGTTGCGCCATCGGAATGGGTGCAGCGCCAATGCGCGCGATCATGCCCACCACGCGGTCGTCCTCGGCTCCGCGGTCGATGGCGTCGATCACATCGCGCAGCGTCTCCCGGTCGTTCATCGTGAAGCGCGCCGTGGGAGAATCCGGCATATCCTCGAGCAAAGGCTGCTCGAAGTTCGCTTCGAGAATCGTTTTCGAAGGAACCCTCCCTTTTTGGCCGATAACAACCACAAGAATGACAATCATTGAGATCAGCCAGAGCGCGCCAAGAATGGCAAGAAAGCGCACGATGAGTTTGGACATTCTGTTCTCCTTACGGGAAAAGAGGAGTGTAACGCGAAGAGAGTGTACTGGCCCAGAGCAGCAAAACAGGCCCCGGGAATGATCCCGGAGCCTGAGGTTGTTAGCTCAAAGTCGCTGAGCGCCCTATTTCGTGTCCCAGCGCGTCACGTCCGAGGCTTCACGATCGCGTCCGAAGACGACACTGTGCGGCGCTGAATAAGCGCCCGTTGCGCCACAGTTTCCGCCTGCGATCGCGTAACCGGTACCCGCCCAGGCATATCCCGCTGGATAATCCGGACGCGTGGTCAAGTAATCGCCCCAGCGAAGAATGCCGTCGTAAGTACAGGTATTGCCCGCTCCCCAAATCTCATACGCCTCTTGCCATGGCTGGGTCGGAGAGAAGTCGTCGATGATCATGTACCCTGTGCCGGGGTAGTAGTCCGTGGTAGTACCGCCGCCCCACGCAAAGGCTCCTCCAATGTCGCCATTCGCGTTCGGAGCGAAGGTTGCATACTGATAGGCCGTCCAGTTTCCCCAAAGTGCGTTGTACCCCAGGTAACTGTTGCTGGAAGGGTTGAAGTAAACCAGCCGGGCATACGGGAAGGGATAGCCGCTCCCTTGCGTCGCGTTAAAGGAGAAGCCCAGGACCCCGTTGGCAAGGTACCCGCCCAACACACGGGAGTCGCCGTAATTGCACCAGCTGGTAATCTTTCCATCCGTGCTGCCGCAGTTCTGCCCGTTGTTGCGAAGCTCGAAATTGAACGCGTCGATGGTATAGGTGTTCGCGGAAACACTACCGGTACTTTCCGGCCAGCTGTACACCTTGAAAGAGCTGCCAGAGTTCGGTCCCCAGTTGCTCCCCCAGTACATCGTATTGGTGGCGCCCTGCACCGGCTTGAAAGTGAACCAGCTCGGATCGTAGAAGTAGTTATAACTGAAGCCCCCGCAAGTAGTCATCGGCAGTATCGGTAATCGTACAATGCCTCCAAACGACCCTCCGGCGGAAGGATAGAGGTTGCTTGCGAGATAGAGATAATCCTTGCTGATCGCCATGTCGTTGTAGTCGATGGTGGTTGTGGAGGGCTGCCCGAACCAAGTTGCATCGACGCTGTAGTAGCACCAATCGGTGAGCTTGGTGGAAGGCGCACTGGCGACCACCAGGGTCCCGTTCATCAGTAGTACCCAGAACTGGCGGTCCCACTCGGCGTCATAAACCGTCACCTGGTCACAGCAAAATCCGGAACCGAAAATAGTGTATGGATTCAGATAATTCCAGGTCGGCTTCGCCACGTTCGAGTTGTAGCTGTACGTGGCGTACCAGTTGCCCGTCTGGAATTCGTTCTTTCCGCTGATGCCCGTGCTCGGCTCCATGGTGAACGACGAATTTCCATAGCCGCCGTCCAATTCTGCGGCCGTCAGAGCGGTGTCGCGATAGATCTTGAACTGGCTGGGGACGATTGTCTCCGGCGACCATAGCGACGGTTCCGGCGCCTCGGGCCCGCGCTCTTCCGGGGTGGTCATCGGTGCCATATGAAGCTCAGGTGTGGGGCCCGTGCGGTCGGCTTCCGCGAATTCCCGCGCCCTGAGCGCCGCCTGTTCCTTCGTGAGTTGGGCGGAGTCAATGATGGTTCCGCCACTACTTTGGCGCCGGCGCCGGCCGTTCGCACCGGAGTCACCACGGATTCCTGCGCAATGGGCTTGGAAGAAACTTCTCTGCGGTAGGGCGATTGCAGTACCTGCGCCCAAACGGCGGATGTAAGGCAGAAACAGCACAACAGCACGGCGACCGAAACTACCCACTTCGATTTCACTTTCATAGCGCCTCCTAGGCGACACTCTTCTTGTTGCGGCAAGTTGCTTGGGCCCCACATCCTTGCCCGGTTCTTCGTTTGACTTCGTACGAGACGAGGCCTTGGCCCTCGCTGATGCATGTACTGCCGTCACTTCTTCCTTGCTCTTCTCGAAATTGCGAATAGATTAGGATTGCGCCGGAGTAATTACCTGACAGCCCCCTCCCACCAGAAGCTGCCAATCGACAAACGACCATCCAGAAAAGACAGACTACATGCGGTAGTAGAGACGGATTTTGATCCGGGGTAGGACAACTGTCAAGGAGAATCGACATCTACTCCGTTGGCATTTAGGCACTCGTGGCCCGAACCGGGTTTCCAGCGGCTACACACCTTGCGCGTGTAGCCGCTCGGAATTTACGTGAGTATCCCCATCCTCTTCCCCACGCGCCCAAGCACTTCGAGCGCCTGCTGCATCTGTTCTTTCGTGTGCGTGGCCGTCATGATGGTCCGTATGCGCGCTTTGCCTTCCGGAACAGTCGGGAACGCGATGCCGGTGCCGAGCACGCCTTCTTTGAATAGCTCGCGCGAGAACTCCATCGTCAGCCGCCCATCGCCAATAATGATCGGCGTAATCGGCGTCTCGCTCGCCGGAGTAGTCTGGCCCCCGATGTTGAAGCCGAGCAGGCCCAGCTCTTTCTTCCAGAAGCGCGTGTTCGCCCAGAGCTGTTCCATCCATTGCGGCTCGTTCTGCAGAACGTCGAAAGCCGCAATGCACGTCGCCGCCACCGACGGCGGATGCGATGTCGAAAATAAAAATGGCCGCCCGCGATGATAAAGAAAGTCAATCAGGTCGCGCGTGCCGCAGACATACCCGCCAAGCGCGCCAATCGCCTTCGACAAAGTTCCCACCTGAATATCCACGCGCCCGTGGACGCCGAAATGGTCAATCGTGCCGCGCCCCTGCTTCCCAAGCACGCCCGAGGAGTGCGCGTCATCCACCATCATGATCGCGCCATATTTTTCGGCAACATCGCACAGGCCAGGCAGCGCGCCAATGTCGCCATCCATCGAAAACACGCCATCGGTGATCACGACTTTGCGCCCCGGCTGGTCCTTCACGCTGGCGAGTTGCTCCTCCGCGTGCGCCACATCTTTGTGGCGGAAGACGAGAATCTTCGCTCGCGACAACCGGCAGCCGTCAATGATGGAGGCGTGGTTGAGTTCATCGGAAATAATGAAATCTTCTTTGCCGAGGATGGCGGAAACCGTACCCGCGTTGGCGGTGAATCCGGACTGAAACACAACGCAAGCTTCAACGTTCTTGAAGCGCGCAATCTTCTCTTCCAGCTCCATGTGAATGCGCATGGTGCCGGCAATCGTCCGCACCGCGCCCGACCCCACGCCAAGCCTGCGCGTAGCCTCCAGCGCCGCCTCACGCAGCTTGGGATGCGTCGTCAGCCCAAGGTAATTGTTGGAAGCAAGATTGATGACCTTCTTCCCGTCAAACGTGCAGACCGCAGCCTGCTCGTCCTCCAGCACGCGCAGCTTGAAATGCGTGCCCTTGGCCTTGAGTTCATCGAGCTGATCGGTAAGAAATGAGAGCGGATTAGTGCGTGCAGCGGCAACAGGCATAAATAGTTCCTCGTGTGGAGAATCTAACGTAATAGTTTACTCTGGCATCTCACATAGCGAGAATCGGGAACGGGACGGGCACGAGTTCCACAGGCTGCGGAAAGCTTCGCTTCGCTTTTGCTTTTGGGTGGCGCAGCGGTTCACCGCTGCGATAAGTGGCTTTGTTCTCGCGCTGGCTTTAGAGGCGCGGAAAAACTCCTGAATTAGGCACGAACGGGACGGGCGCGAGTTCCACTCGTGCCGCAAGTGGCGCCAAATCAACAGCGGCTTCCAGCCGCTGAGGGGACTGCCCGCACGCGGAAAAACTCCTTCAGACCATCTTCACCATTACTCTCGTTCCCCTTTAGTGCGCTAAATCACCGAACCGCAGCCTCTCCGCAGGCCACAATGATCTCGGAGGCTTCTTTTTCTGTGCTAAGGCTCGATTATCTTTCTTGTGTGTTGACCATCGCATCCACCGTGCTGGTGGGACGCCGTTGCTGGGAAGGCTGGGCGCTCGCCGCGGTCAACAGCGTGATCATCTGCATCATTGCCGTCAGAACCGCGCAATTCGGTTTTGTCCCCGCCAACGTTTTCTTCATCGCCATGAGCGCCATCAATCTGCACTCCTGGCGCAAGACAAAGAACGAAGAAGCTTAGAGCGGCTTGGTTTTCCTCCGTCCGGAAATTTAGTGATGCCATCCCGAGCGGAGCGGGTCATCAGCTTAAGCAATCCACGAAACTCGCCAAGTCGTCTCGGCCTTCTTTTTCTCTCTGTGGTTCCCACAACGCTTGAGCTCTTCCGGTTGGAGCGCTCTGTTTGCCCGAGGCCGGGATTTTGAGTGTAATGGCGATTTTTCGCCAACAACTTCGATCAGCGAGAGCTTGTACCGGCAACGGGCTTCGCCCAAAATAGATTCGCCCAGACCAGTGTCCACTAATAGACGCTGATCCGGGCGTTGTCGGATGAAACCGGCCTTGCTATGCGGCGCGCCGGTGAGAATTCTTGATCTCCGAGCGCACCCACTTCTTTAACGGTACCCCGCGTTGCTCGCTTCGGTGCCCGTTTCGATCTTCGCGAGCGAAGGCTTTCTTCTTTTCGGTGGAGCCGAACACCTGCCCCCACTTCCCATCCTTGAAGGTGATCTGATATCCGCCCGGCAAGATTTGGAAGGGCTGGTTGACCAGGCCCATCTGATCGAAACGCACTGAGCCAGGTTGATGGAAAGTTTCAAAGTACGACGGGTAAACGAAGTCGCTCATTTGAATGCCCTTGACGGGGAAGCTCGATTCCTCGACCGGATCGGCACTTTCATAGGCGTATATCGTCGTTGCGTCGGGACCGGTCGTCATCATGTTAATCGCCGGATCGACCAGCATCTCGGCGAGTTCGTGGGACGCGGTGACGCTGACAAGCTGTTTGTCGGCGAGCGTGGTCTTGACGAAGATTTTTGCGATCGGAAGACCGTCGGGAGTCAGGTCGTGATATCCAAGGGCGTCGGCTTGATCGGCGTCGTCGAGGAAGACCATCGCCCAGTTTCCTGGCTGAAAGCCGGCCGCTTGGACCAGAGTTGCGGGGGTAGACCAGATGGGGACAATGTTGTCGTTGGTATAGGCCTGCAACGCGGTGATGAGTGCATTGAGGTCCACACCCATTTCCTCGGTAGCCTCGTTAATGCAAGTGATGGTTGGAGTCGTTCCCTGGTTAAATGCGCCACGGGTCGGTTGATTTGTCATTTGAAATCTCCCTTCGAGAGAATTTTTGTGAATGCTGAGCCCGGTGCTGCAACCTTGGGTAGGAGCCCTGGAAACCTATGGGGAGATCCGAGAGGAACTGCGCGGATTATGCGTCCAGCCGGAACGGTTGTCAATGGGCGGATTGCCAGCCGGAATGGGGCGAGAACACGCTTTTAGCCAGCGAGTTGCGATGTCTCTTTTGCCTCAATCACATCCGCCTTTCTGGCGGGCGTGGTCGTGATAACGATCACGCTGACCAGGACAAGCAGCGTTCCGAAATAGTACGCGGTCCAACTGCTTCTCCGCCCAGAAAATGTCCGATAGCGACCGCGACCACGGGATTGACATAAGCGTAGGTTCCTACTTTCGTCGGCGATTCATGATGCAGCAACCAGACATATGCCGTGTAGGCGATGATCGAGCCGGCAACGATCAGATAGATAAGCGCGAGCCACGCGCCGCGCGAAACCGCCCGCACATCGAATCCCCGGAACTCGCCCAGCATGGTTGAGAGGATGGCAAGCCAGATGCCTCCGATCAGCATTTGCGCGGCTGAACTCATGGGCTTCGACGCGGGCAGCGGCAGCTTGCGCAGCAAGACGGCGGCAATCGCCCAGCTGCTTGCGCCAATCAGCAGCGCGATCGCTCCATAAGGATTGATGGGCTCTTCTGCCAGCCCGAGCGAGCGGCTCACCAGCACGGCGACTCCGCACAGGCCGACAAGCAGCGCAAACGAAAGCCGCACTGTAAGCCGTTGCGTCCGCAGGAAGACGATTTCCGACAGAGCCATAAACAGCGAGATCATCGCCATCATGACTGCTGTAATGCCGGAAGGCACGCGGCGTTCAGCCCAGAAGACAAGCCCATAGTCGAGAACGAAAATCGGTACGGCCACCACGGCCGCCGATGCCCATTCCCGCCGCGTGGGCAGAGGAGTGCCCTTTCGCTCGCATCCATGCGAATAGAACGATTCCCGCGACAATGAACCGGATTGCCGCGAGCAGAAACGGCGGTACTTCGCGCACGCCAATGCGGATGGCGAGAAACGTGGAACCCCAGACGAAGTAGATGATGCCAAAAGCCAGCAGCAGCTTCCAGGCCGCGGGCCGGATTGTCGAATCCACTGACGCCGAATTCTGTGCGGTCGAAGCCATGCGGACTCCGTTTTGGGATTACGCAGCCCGGTTTCCAAGCGCGGCCTGCTTTTGTATATAGATCACGCGAGGGCGCCCAAAGCTCAGGATTTTCCCATGAAAAGTTGTTATGGACGGCAGAACGGTTGTTTATGGGAGCGGCCGATTGACTAGCCGGAATATTCAGGCTGCATGTGAGGAGCTGGTGGCCGGTGTTGTGGATCACGTCGGCGGCCAGCGGGTCGGTGCTATTCTTAACCTCGCCATGACCGCTTCGCCCAACCGCGTTTTTCCGGACGATGCCTCCCTAACGAAGGCCACGAATATCCTGCGGCAGGTGATTTCGCCCGAACAGATTCAGAAGAGAGTGCGCGAACTGGGCCATCAGATCTCCGACGACTATCGCGGGGAGACGGTGTTCGCCCTGGGCCTTCTGGAAAACAGCTTCATGTTCATGGCGGATCTGGTGCGCGCGGTGGAGGTCCCGATCGCCTGCACCTTCATCAAGCCGACCTACAAACAGACCAGCGGCGGCGAGGCGCCTGTGCTCGAGATCTTCTTCAGCCATGCGCTTGAGATCAAAGACAAACACGTGCTGCTGGTGGAAGGCCTGTTGCACTCCGGTATCACCGCTGAATTTCTGATGAACGATCTGAAGGCGCGGGGCGCGGCCTCGGTCAAGCTGGTGACTTTGCTGGACCGCCAATCGGCGCGGCGCGTGCCGCTGCAGCCCGACTATTTCGGCTTTCTGGTGGATGACACGTTCCTGTGCGGATACGGGCTGGCTGCTCCAGACCAGACGGGACGGAACTTGTCCTATTTGGCGGCGACGAGCTGAGGCGATGTCTAAATGAACAACACGATCAAGACGCTCATTTTCTGGGCGGTTATCGTGGTGAGCGCGGTCCTGCTTTGGCAAACGGTCAAGTCCGGCGGCTCTGCTCGGGCAGCCTCTGAAATTAGCTATTCCGATTTCTTGACAAGGGTTGAGAGCGGCCAAGTCAGCGCGGTCACGATTGCGGGCAGCATAGTTAACGGGGTGGATACAAAAGGCAGTAGTTTTCGCGTCGTTGCGCCGCCAAATCAGACCGCCATGCTCGACGCTCTTCGGCAGCATGGAGTCGCTATTTGGTTCAAGGAAAAGCCCGAGCAGAGTTGGCCGAACTGGATATTGAACCTGGCTCCTCTGGTCCTTCTGGGAGCTTTGTGGTTTTTTATGATTCGCCAGATGCAAAAGCGCCGTTCTGGTGGGGACGGACCATCGGCTTACACACCACCTCAGGTCTCCAAACCTCGCTTTGGTCCGTGACTAGCGTCACCTCCGCCGGTTTGCCCCTTTCACGGGGAAAAGGTCTAGAATAAGAGGGCCGAGGTTTTGCCAGTCGAATTTCCCCCGCCGGCATCTAATACCGAGGTCAGGCAGCCGCTTCCGTAGCGAACGTGGGCTGCGTTTCGAGGAGTCTTAGGTGAATTCAACCATCAAAACGGTGCTTTTCTGGGCAGTCATTGTTGTGTCGGCGGTCCTGTTATGGCAGGTCGTGCGTACGGGCAGTACGGGGCAGAAAGAGAAGGAAATTGGGTTCTCCGACTTTCTAGCCCAGGTTGACGCGGGCAAAGTCCGGGAAGCCACCTTCAACTTGCAGGAAGTAAAGGGCAAGTTCACTGACGACTCGCTCTTTCATACCACCGTCCCGACGAACTATCCCGACATGTACAAGACCCTGCGGGACAAGGGCGTTGCGATCAATATTAAGGATGCAAGCGCCGGGTCGTGGCCGAGCTGGATTCTGAACTTGGCTCCGCTAGTACTGCTGGGCGCTCTGTGGTTCTTCATGATCCGCCAGATGCAGACCGGCGGAAACAAGGCGCTGTCGTTTGGCAAGAGCCGAGCGCGGCTGCTCTCCATGCAGCAGAAGAAGATCACGTTCAAAGACGTGGCCGGCGTGGATGAGGCCAAGGAAGAACTGCTGGCGAAATCATTGAGTTCCTGCGCGAAGCGAAAAAATTTCAGAAGCTGGGCGGACGCATTCCCAAAGGCGTGCTCCTGGTTGGCCCTCCCGGAACGGGCAAAACCTTGCTGGCGCGCGCTGTGGCTGGTGAGGCGAATGTTCCGTTCTTCTCCATCTCCGGCTCCGACTTCGTAGAAATGTTCGTCGGCGCCGCCCCGGCTTGGTCGGGGCATCGGACAAGGGTGGGCAAACGGGCAGCCGGACAAAGAAATGCGGAGCCGTTCTTGCTGGCTCCGCCGCATAAGGTTTTGAGGTTGTTGGGTTATACGCGGCTGCTCTCTTCGTGGGCTTCGATGCCGACTTGGATGTGACCTTCTTGCTGTCCTTCCCCTTCGGGTGGTTAGGCATTGTCGGCGGAGCAATGGGCGACGAGCGTAAAATTCCATCTTGAAAACCTTTGATCGGGAGGCTCAGGTGAAACAGGCCATCATCGTGCTGCTGGCAGTCGTGCCTTGTTTTGCGCAGCAGGCGCCCATTCAGGATCTCAACCTACTGGTCGGCAAGAAAGTAATCGCGCAACGAGCTCCGCTATGCCAGCCAGGTACGTATACCGTCGTTCTCGCCTACGCCGGGAAGCAGGCGGAAGTGATCTCGCTTAAGCCTTTCAACGCCGCTCATATGTCTGATGCCGCGATGAGCAGGTTGACTCCTGAACTTCGTGCCATGATGGTGGACATGCAAAAGGCCGCAACTATCTTGGTTAAATTTGAAGACGGCACACAACTCGATACGTGCGCACCAATTGGTCCAAGTAAGCTGGCCGATTATTTTGAACTCGTACCCGGACAATTGCTTCCGCCGACTACACAAGCAACGGGCATTCCTCCTGCGATTCCTGCCTCCACAGAACTCGTTTCTTCAGCATCTGCGACATCTAGTCTCTTGACACAGGCGACAAATACGCTCTCAAGTGAACAAGTGCAATTGGCCCTCAGCGGTAAAGGGAAAGAGCAATACGTAAACGCAACCGAAAGGCGCTACAA
>CAWDPB010000072.1:0-13284 GCA_963804075.1 uncultured Acidobacteriaceae bacterium
GCAAGCATGTCCAGGAAAGATGTGCTTTGCGCCTTGCCCGCGCCTGGCGAATTCGACAAGGCGACGCAGTCGTTGCCGAGTTGCCTTCGATTGCCGGGATACGAGCTGCCACAATTCTCTCCGTGATTGCATACCCAAAGGTGCACGCTGTCCGCCAAAACGTTCCTGATTAGAAAAGTTCCGGATTGGCGCTAGGACGGCGTGGACTAAAGGTTTCTGGAGATTGTGCCGATTAGGAGAAGGCGTAAATTTCGTTTTGCTGTTCCCTGGGCAACTTTTGCCCGGAAATCGCTGGGCAAGGTTTGCCTAGCGGATTTGTTTTCGACGCGCCAAAAACAGATCGTCAATCGTCGCTTGCTCGGCTTTGGCTTGCGCGCGCGTATATTCTCCGAGCTTGCGGTCCCGAACTTTTCAAGTAATTCGCGCTTCTGTCGCGCTTCGTCGTAGATCTTGAACAGCTCCAGGCGCTTAATTGCGAGCTCTTGTTTCTTGTTCGTAAGCTCGGTTCGATCCCGCTTCAGGCCAAGTTCGCGCTCAAGGGCATCCTGCAACTCGATTGATCGCATGCCCGGCTTGAGCGCTTCATTGCGGCCATGTCCCGCCGTACGGAGTTCTTCCTCAGTCCGCTCGATTGCGGCTTCAATGCGGGCAATTTCCTGCTGCACTGCTTCCAGCGCGGCTAGTTCCCGCTGCTCGATGGCTTCTCGATACCGAAGAACAGCGGCAAGGGAGAACCGGAAGGGCTGCTAGCTAGCCAGTGCCAGGAGTTGCGTCAAAGTGGAATCCAGCGGCGCGATATCGAGTGGCCCCTGCTGCAGGAACGCGTTAATTTGCGGCAACGCGACGATCGCCCGATCCAAAAGCGGATCGGATCCCTTTTGATAAGCGCCGATCCGGATGAGGTCCTCCGACCGGGCGTAAGCCGCCAGCAGTGTTCGCACGGCCCCCACCTTCTGGAGATGTTCCGGCGAGCAGACGTTCGGCATCAATCGGCTCAGGCTGTCCAGAACCGAAATCGGCGGATAGTGATTCGCGAGGGCCAATTTGCGATCAAGCACAATGTGGCCGTCGAGCAAGGATCGCACTGTATCGACGATAGGATCTTGCTGATCGTCTCCTTCCATCAAAACCGTATAGAAGGCGGTAATACTGCCTTGAGGGAAGCGGCCCGCGCGCTCGACCAGCTTCGCCAGCATAGTCAGTACAGAAGGTGTATAGCCCTTGGCGGTCGGGGGTTCGCCAGCCGCCAGCCCAATCTCGCGCTGTGCCATGGCAAAGCGCGTCAGAGAGTCGACCACCAGCAACACGTTCTTTTCCGAGTCCGCTGAAATACTCCGCCACCGCCGTGGCTGCCAGCGCAGCGCGAATCCGCAACAAGGGCGACTGATCCGATGTTGAGACGATGACTACAGAACGGCGGCGGCCTTCCTCGCCGCAGAGTTTCCAGAAATTCGCCAACTTCTCGTCCGCGTTCGCCGACCAGCGCAAGCACCGTCAAGTCGGCATTCGTGCCGCGAGCCATCATCCCGATCAGCGTGCTCTTTCCGACGCCGCTTCCTCCGAAGATGCCCACACGTTGGCCACGGCCGCATGACAGAAACGCATCCACGGCTTTAATGCCGCATCCCAACGGCTCGTCAATAATGGTACGGTGAATTGCCGCTGGCGCCACACATCCACCGGAAGCGCACGTACGGCGGGGTATTCGCCCAGGCGTATCCAGAGGCGTCCCTTTGGCATCAATCACTCGCCCTGGCGTTTCGGCCCGACGCGCAACGCAGGGCGCGCTCCGCATGTAACTACGCGGTCCCCGAAGCAAATGCCGTGGGGCTTTTCCCAGGCACATCGACAGAACTTTTCTTCACGAAATGCGACGATTTCACCAGGGATATCTGCTCCCCTGGAATTAACGATTTCGCATGAATCGCCGACCGAGCAGAAGGGACCGGAAGACTCGACCAGGCTTCCCACGACCTCGGTCACTCTTGCCCGCTCCGATCGCACGGTTGAACCGGAAGCGAGCCAGTTCGTGCGGGAATGGGAGAGCCACAATGGTCATTGGGCACCGGGGCGCTGCGCGAGGGGACTCGAAGAAGCCGGTTTCGACCTCTTTTAACTGTGCATCCAAACCCATGTCCGCAACTCCGAGTTCGGTTTCGATCTTGCACGCTCCGGGTTCAAGCGTCGTATCCTCGATGATCTCCAGATCGGCATTTGTGTTGAAGTAGTGTCTCCAGCTCAGTGCATCCTCGGGCCGAATTCGTATGATCGCTTTGGTTCCCTGTTGCATCCGGTCGAGCATGACCTTTACCAGGCCCGCAACTACCATGCGATCCACTTGAGCTTCGCGATGCAGAATTTTGCCCGCAATCGCCAGGGCAAGATGAGTTAGTTGCGCTTCCGCCTTCGAATAGTATGTTGCGGTTTCCTGCTGAAACGCGGCCAGCGCGTCACCGATGCGCTTTCTCTCCGCTGCGAGGCTGTTTTCGTATGCCTTGCGCGCCTGGCTTTCTCCTTCGCGGAAGCCTTCGGCGTGAGCCTCCGCGATCAGGCGAGCGCGTTCGTGCTCGCCGTCCGCCGACGGTTTTGCGGGTTCCGCCGTGCCATCCGATGCCTGCCGGTACGAGCCTGGGGCATGGTACACAAAGTCTGCGATCTGCGCCTGTGCCGCGCCGGTTGCGGCGCCGCTATACGACATACTCGTCGTCTCCTTCCGATCTCAGAACTACTTTGCCCTCAGCTTCCAGCCGGCGCAGCAATGCCACCGACTCCTGCTGCGCCTGTGCGACATCTTTGCTGCGAACGGGCCCTAATGCCTCCATGTCTTCCTTGAGCATGCCGCCCGCGCGCGAGGACATCGACCGAAAAATGTGATCCTTTAGATCGTTACTTGCCCCTTTCAGGGACAAAGCCAGGATCTTCTTGTCCATGGCCCCCAGCCACTCGCGGATCGCGGCGTCGTCAACGCCCAGCAGATCCTCGAACGTGAACATAAAGTTGCGAATATTAACGGCCAGGTTCGGGTCTTCCTGCTCCAGCGATTCCAATATCGTTTTCGCCACACTGCTTTCCAGCCGGTTCATCGCGTCGGCAACGCTTTTGAATCCCGCATAGGTTTTGCGGCTTTGCTCTCCAATCGATTGCAGCCGCCGGTTCAGCACGGAAGAAACTCTCTCCGCGATTTCCGGGGAAAACTGCCGCAGTTGTGCCAGGCGCTTTACGGCTTCCGCCCTTACCTGTTCGGGCAACTTCATTAAAATGGCAGCCACCTGCTTGTCATCGAGATGCGCAAGCACCAGCGCAATCGTTTGCGGATGTTCGTTTTCGACGAACTTTGCAAGCTGCGATGGATCCACTTTCCTCAGAGACTCCAAATGAGCGCCGCTTCCCTCCTGGAGTCCAGCTACTTGTTTCATCACCCCTTTGGCCTGTTCTTCCCCGAACGTTTTGACAAGCAGGCGGTGCACAAAATCGGCTCCTCCCTGTGTCTCAAACGTTTTGGCCGAGGCAGTGCGGCTATACTCTTCCAAAACTTCGTGCGCTACTTCCGCGGAAACAGTGTCGATTTCCGATAACTCCCTGGCAACCAGATGCAAATCCCGCTCAGGAAGGTGCTTGAGAACGGAGCTGGCCGCATCTTCTCCCATGAGGGCGATGAGGATGGCTGCTTTTCGGCCGCCGCTTAGAGACGAACTTGCTCGCGCTCCTGCGCTCATGTCGCTTCCTCATTGATCCATGCATGAATCAACTGGCCAGCAGCCGCAGGTTCGCCCTTCACTTTATCGAGCAACTGCTTTTTGAGGACAAGAGCGCGTTGCTCAGGAGGAAGTGCCGCCAGAGCATCTTCAAGCGCGGCGTTTCCGGCGCTACTGGGCGCCTGGCTCGCCACGCGTGCTGGCAGCTCACGAACCGTCGCCAGCACTTGTTTCTTTAGCGGACGCAGCAGCAGAGCATAGGCCAGCAGGAACAATATCAACACGGCGGCATAACGCACGATACTGGACCAGTCGCGCAGCACGACGCGCACGCGATCACTCAGTGGAAGTTTCTCGGGCGCCGGCGCAGCTGGCATCTGTTCAAAAGAAAGATTTTCGACCGTCAGAGAGTCGCCGCGCTGCGCATCAATGCCAATCGCGGCCTTCGCCAGCTCTTCAATATTCTTTAGTTCTTCAGCCGTCCTCTTGCGCCGGGTTTGCGCTGTCTTTCCATTCGCCGTGGCCGTCTCCAGAACGTCATCGACCACAAGTGCCGCGGAGATTCTGTGGAGCCGGCCCGCCGGATTCAGCGTGTGACGAACAGTTTTACTCACGGCGTAAGTCTCGTTCTCGGTTTTCGAAACCTGGCTTCCATCGTCCGAAACAACCGCGGCGGCCTTAGGCGCAGCGGTCCCGCTGGGAACGTTACTGGTCGTGCCGGGAACGCCTCCCGTTGTCGGGCCGTCGGTCTGCTCTTCGGAATGCTGGCTGG
Organism: uncultured Acidobacteriaceae bacterium; assembly: GCA_963804075.1. Lineage (GTDB taxonomy): Bacteria > Acidobacteriota > Terriglobia > Terriglobales > Acidobacteriaceae > Acidiflorens. The sequence goes on from CAWDPB010000072.1 coordinate 4,468, forward strand.
AAACCGCGACCTGGCTGTCCGGATCGTAGCTTTCCTCGTTCTCCTCGCTGGTGCTCGGATCGTACTCGACGTTAACGCTAGCGCGCACGTGATCCGCCCCCACAACGGGTTCCAGTGTATGTACGAGCCGTGCGCTGAGTTCCTGCGCCAGGGTTCCATCGCCCGAAATTGAATCGTGTTTGGGCATGCCGAGCGGACGATTTGTGTCGGCATCGATCACGGTTACGTTTTCCGCACTCAGGTTATCGACCGCACCGGAGACAAGCCGCGCGATACCGAGCTGAGTGTCCTCCGGCAGACGCCCCGAACGCAGTTTGAGAACCACAGTGGCTTTCGCTGCCCGTTCACGATCCAGGAAGACGGATTGAACCGGCATCACCAGATGTACGCGTACACTCTCGACATCGTTCAGAGTGTGGATCGAACGCTCCAATTCCCCTTCCAGCGCTCTCTGGTAGTTCACTTTTTCGTCAAACTCGGTTTGTCCCCAATTCATCTTGTCGAACAATTCGAAACCCAGCCGTCCGCTTCGGGGCATACCGTCGGAAGCGACTTCCATCCGGCTGGAATCGAGCTTGTCGCTCGGAACTTCCACGCTCTTTCCGTCGGCCCCGATGCGATATGGGATGTTCTTGGCTGCCAGCTTCTCGCCCAGCGCTTGTGCGTCGTTCGCTTCCATTCCCGTGACGAGCGGTTTATAGTCCGGCGTGCCCATGAGGCTTGCAAAGCCGATCACGACCGCAGCGGTCACCACTCCGGCGACAAGGAGCATCGTTTTCTGCTTTCCCGTCAGTGCGCCGAGAAAATCCGCAGCTTGCTTTTGAATGTTGTTCAGAGGCGGCATATTGTCCGTACGCTAGGGGGATCGTGGCTAGAACTGCAGCTTTGAAACCTCCTGGTAAGCGTTCAGGATCTTGTTCCGTACCTGCATCATGAGCTGAAATGAGACGTCAGCTTTCTCAACCGCGATCATGACATTGTGGATGTCCTGCCGGTCTCCTTGCAGTAACTCCGTCACCTGCGAATCGGAGGTTTGATTCAGTTGATCGACGGACCCGAGCGCGCTCTTCAGCGTATCGGAAAAAGTGCCTCCGCCTCCGCCTACGGAGCCGGAGGACGTAGTAGGCGCGGTCGGCGCCGTCGGTAAGCCTATCCCAGGAAGCATGGTGTTACTCACGGTCTATTCCTCCAAACCATCGCTATTTCAAGAGCGACATCGATTGCTGAATCATTTGTTTCGTTGCGGCAATCGCGGATGCATTCAACTGGTAGGAACGCACTGCCCCCATCAGGTCGACCATTTCCTCCGTCGGATTAATCGCCGGGTAGGCGACGTAGCCGTCCTTGTCGGCATCCGGATGCCCCGGCTCATAGCGCATCACCGGCGGCGTGGGATCGTCGACCACCTGACGCACTCTAACGGCCGGCGTGGCGTTCGCACCGGATGGGTTGTAGTCGGCGAGCATGGTTTGAAAAGGCCTGTTGCCCTGGCTCGCAAACACCACTTCCTTCCGGCGATAGGGGCCGCCTTCCGGTGTGTGGGTCGTTTCGGCGTTCGCCATATTGGCGGCGACCACTTCAGCTCGTTGCCTTTCCGCGCCCAGAGCCGATCCGCTTACTTCCAGTGCTGTGAACATGCTCATGATGATTTAGTCCCTTCGCTGATCGCGTAGATTAGATTGTGGAATTCGTGCTGCATCAGCTGAACTCCAAGTCCAAATTGCATCTGTGTTTCCGCGAGCAACAACCCTTCGCGGTCGATACTCACATCGTTGCCGTCGGGCCTTTTCACCAGGCCTGAGACGTTGTGTGCAAGGGCCAATTCGCTTTCGTCACCCGGAGTCGTGGCCCGTTCTAACTCGCTTCGAAAATCCAGATCCTTCGTCCGATACCCTGGAGTGTCGACGTTTGCCATGTTCGTCACCACCAACTGATGGCGTTGCGCGGTGACATCCAGCACGCGCCCCAGGAAATTCATCATTGGTGTTGTTATATCGCTCATGCGTTACTCCTCGGCGGAAGGCCGTATTGCCGAATTTTGTTGCGTATGGTACGAACACTTACACCTAACATCTCAGCCGCGCGCGTCCTGTTCCCGCCCGTCAGGCCGAGCGCGTTCTCCAGAAGATGACGTTCAACTTCACGAATCGAGGTTCCAGGTGGAACGCTTGCCGTCCGCTGGGGTGAATCCGAACTCAGAGAGCTGGATAACTCGTTTTTCAGGAACTCAGGCCCGACTTCCGTGAAATCGTTCAGTGTGAGCGCCCTCCAGATAAAGTTACGCAACTCGCGAATGTTTCCCGGCCAGCTCTGACGCTGCAAGGCACCGACAAACTCCTCCGTGAGAACGGGCACCGGCCGGTCCAGTTCCTGCGCGAACTCGCAGGCAAACGACTGGGCCAGTTCGGGTATATCTTCCTGACGTTTTCTCAACGGCGGCAGACTGAGCGGGATCACATTCAGGCGATAGTAGAGATCGAGCCCGGAACTTCCCCTGCTCAACCATCGTGTAAAGCGAGATGTTCGTGGTCGCAATGATGCGAATATCCACTTCAACCGTTCGCGTGTCTCCCAGCCGCTCGAATGCTCGTTCCTGCAAGGCGCGCAGCAGCTTGGGTTGTAAGTTGACCGGCATATCTCCGATCTCATCCAGCAGCAGCGTTCCACCCTGGGCCAGTTCGAACTTCCCGGCCTTGGTTGCGGTGGCTCCGGTAAAAGCGCCGCGTACATGTCCGAACAGTTCGCTTTCCAGAAGTTGCTCCGGCACGGCCGCGCAATTTACGGCGATAAAGGGCTTCGCGCTGCGAGAGCTTGAATCGTGAATGAAGCGCGCCAGCAACTCTTTTCCAGTTCCGCTCTCCGCTTCGATAAGTACGTCCGCATTCGTTCTGGCGGCATGTCGCGCACGATCGAGAACTAACCGCAGCGCCGGTGAGTTTCCCACGATCGTTCCCACCGGATTCCCCGCCTTAACAGGCACGCGCGCTGCCTGCTTCATCACGCGAGTTACAGTTGTTTGCAGTTGCTCGAAGGAGACTGGTTTCGTGAGATAGTCGCAGGCGCCATCTTGGATCGCTTCAACCGCCTCGGGAACGCTGCCGAAAGCGGTAAGCAGGATTACCGCGGTAGACGGGCTCGAGTTACGTAGCTGCCGCATCAAACTAAGTCCATCGCCGTCCGGCATCCGAACGTCCGTCACCACGAGAGGAAATGGGTTGGCCGTGAACTTCTTGAGCGCGTCGGAACTGCCGGACGCGGTCTCAACGCGCCATCCCACGCGTTGAAGACTGGCCTGCAGGGCCATGCGCATGCCTGGCTCGTCATCGACGACTAATACTGAGTTCAACTCTTGGCTCACAGGATCGGAAACTCCAAACGAAATGTCGAACCTTCTCCCAAGTGGCTTGTGACCGCGACTGCACCGTGATGCTGCGCCATGATTCGCTCACAGACCGCTAATCCCAGGCCGGTCCTTTGCCGGGTCGCGCTGAAGCCGGCTTCAAAAATATGAGGGAGGTCTTCTGGATCGATTCCATTACCGGTATCCGAGAACTCGACGACTGCAACCGGCTTTTCAGCGAGGGAACGAATGCAGGCGCAAACCGACAATCTGCCGCCAGCGGGCGTATGGCGAATCGCGTTGTGTGTCAAGTTCAGCAGCAATTGCTGTAGTCCACCCGGGTCGCCCATGATTTCGGCATCGCCAAGCGTCTCGTCGAGGGTTACGTTCAACCCCGATTGTTGGACCAACGGCCGAATGAACTCGACCGCGTTGTTCAGAATCTCCCGCAGTTTGACTTCGGCCAATGCGCTGGCGCCCGGCGTGTGAAAACGCAGAACGTTGTTCACAGTGGCCGACAGCGATCGGATTCCCGCCTGAATGTTCTGAACCCATTTTTCAGAATCTTCCGTTAAGCCAGCATCGGATGCCAGCAGACTCGCAAACAGCTCAAGGCTGCCTAGGGGGTTGCGAATTTCATGCGCCAGCAGAGTTGCCATCTCCGCCAGTGCGACCATGTGGCGCGAAGCTTCGCGTTCTTCGTCAGCCTGCTTTTGAGAAGTGGTGTCGCGAATGGTGAGAATCAGCGTGGGCGACGCCAACGTGCCACCCGTGTTGACGGCTGCGTCGTCAATCGAAGTACACCGCACACGCAGCCAGCGTTTTCCGCCGGTGCTCTGGACTTCAATCTGTTGTTCATCTCCCTGTCGCCACGCTTGCGACGGGCCGGAATCGATCATGGTGCGAATCGGCTTAGGCAGAACAGACCAGGAAGGCTTTTCCGTTTCGGCAATTCCCATGAGCCGCTTCGCCTCTGGATTTAGCAGAACAACATCGTTATTCTGCGCGACGACGGCGACTCCACAAGGCAGCGCATCGAGAATTTCTCCGTGCAGGATGCGCATCCGCTCATTTTCTTCGAGGCTAGTTGCCAGCGCGAGATTCCGGTCTGCTAGCTGAATGCGTAACTGAGCAACCTCCTCATGTAACTGGCCGTAAGAATGCTCAAGGCGGCTAGCTGCTGAGATAAACGCACTGAAAGCATCTGTTAGTGAAGGGTCGGCCGGGCCAGGGAATCCCGGTACGATCTTCATTGGAGCGGCATGAGAAGTAGGCAACATCTGCCTAGCTAAAATGCAACGGTCCTGCCAAAGAGGCGCTCCCTGCCGGGTACAGGATCGAACGTAATCAAGTCGAGCCGCTATCTTGATGAAGAATAGTAAAGAACTTATTTCATTTTGCCGATGATCTTTCGATCAAGCGTCTTACTCACTCTTCCGTGCCACTGTGTTCTTGAATGGCCGGGAGATTGCTCCCAATCATCGCCAGCCCGACTGACGACAGGAGGTCGCCGTGGAGGATATCCGGGAATTTGAATACAGGGTTCCACGTTTTCAAGTGGACTTCCATTTCCTATTGCGGACAGACAATGGTCAGGGCGAGCCTGATTCGAATCCAATTCACGCGCGCTGCCACGAGATCAGCGAGGGCGGACTCGCAGCCTGGGTCGCTGAACCTTTGGACGTAAATTCAAGAGTGATCTTGCTTCTCTCGTTTCCGGGCGAGTCAACGCCAGTATCCGTCGCCGCAACCGTTACTCGCCGCTCCGGTTCCGACCATGCATTCTCCTTTGTTCTACCCTCGATGAAAGAACGCGACCACCTGCGGCAATACCTATTGCCAATGCAGGGTTCCGAAGGTTAATCTTCGGCGAGTCTCCTTCCCGGTTTGGCATTCGAAATGCACGCGGCTAGGCATGTTTTGCCCAGCGACTCACCCGTCTCTAACTTAGGGCAGCTGCGGCGGACTGACAGCCAGAACTTATGCAATAGAATTTCAAACTGGTGGAAGACGACCCTAAAATCCCCTGGGGGCACTGCTAAATGACGATTTCGATCGGCAGCGTCGGTTCGCAACCAACAACCGAGCTTAACGAATCAACAGACCGCGTCACATCAAGTCAGGCCAACGCGGCGCGTGAGGCGGAGGATCTTTCGTCCTCATCGTCGAGCGAATCGACGACCACGGTTCTATCGGGCGCTGCAAGCGTGGCCACGCTCACAGCTCAAGCGTTGGACCAAGGCAACGTTCGCACCGACCGGGTTAACCAGTTGCGCCAGGCGATCGCCAATGGCACATACCAGGTTGAACCGGCAAAGATAGCGGATGCGATGCTCGCGGAGTGGCAGCCCGCGCGTGGCTAGCTCTCTTGAGATTCAGCGTACCGATTGCAAGCCAAGACCCGTCGAATGTCCGAATGTCCAGGTCGCAGCCAGTCTCACGCCTTTCGAATCATGTAGATAGAATCGGTATTCTTCTTCCCACCCATCGAGTCGGACCTGGAAACTCAAGTTTTTCCCTGCGCTGCCGATCAAGATTCCTCACCGAGATGTTCATCGAGCATTTCGTGGGGTGACATATGGACGATCTGTCGGTTACCAACGCGCTCAACTCGACTTCGCCAGTCGCAGAGGTGCGAAGCCGCCACTCCAGCGTTGGCGAACAACCAAACTCGGGCCGTAGGCGTTCCCCTTATAAGCCCGAGGAACCCGAGGAAGACGCGTCAGCGAAAGAGGACGATCCTCACGCGCTGGACGAACAGGCCTAGACGCCCTGATTTCCGGCTTACTCTCACTTGCTACCTTGCGGTGACCATCGTCACTTCCGCTTCATCGTTATGGCGGCATGAGAATGCAATCATGCCGATGATAGATTGTCGAAAAAAAATGGCGATATGTCCGACACGAAACAAACCGGAACTGCCGCGGCTCAGTATCAATCGAGGCGGTCGCGCATCCTGCGCCGCGTGCTCGAATACGTCAATGCGGGTTCATGGGCAGCGGAAAAAAGCGGTCTTTTAATATTCGGGAATAAGGAGAGAGTCGAAAGCTGTCTTCAGTCGGCCGCGCCTTCCACGGAGATCAGCAACGAAGCCATTCGGGAGGCGCAGGCCATCCGATCGCGAGTGATTGCGAGCCGCGGCCGTCGAGCGGCGGCCAAGCGCGTTACAATCGGGAAACTTCCTCCTGAATCGACCAAGGCTGAGATTGAACAGTGTCTGCTTAGCTTGTCTTCCAGCAGGCGTGAGGAAGTAATGAAATACATCCTGGAGGACCTCTCCGCGTGCCGCATCGACCCGGAAACCGGCACCGATGTCAGTCCCGAGGAAGACAATCTGGACGCCGCGTTTGCCTCCGAAATGCTGGACCAGCTGGAAACAAGCGTTGCAAAAACCCGGGAATACCGCGTGCTTCGAGCGCAGCATGCCAGCCCCTGGGTGCAGCAATACTTTGAAGAGGCCCATCGCTGTTACATCTATGGCCTGGAGGTAGCTTGCGCTGTTCTTTGCCGTGGGCTGCTCGAAGCCGTGCTCACCGATCTTATCGATCCAACGCTCACGCTTAGCCGCGATTGTGCCGCGCAATCCTCCCATCTTTCAAAAATGATCGAGGAGGCTGCCAATCGCTCCCTCTTGAGCGAAAAGAGAATCGCCGCGGCCGAAATGATACGCGACTGCGGCAACAGCGCCATCCACGACCTCAAGACATTTCGGGAACAATTTGCACCTCGCCTCGATCAGGTACTCGAGCAAGCTCGCCAGATTCTCTCCGAACTGTACCGATAGTTTCTTCTTCCGAAGCAAAGCCTGCCCAATTCGGGCGTTGCCTGCTTCTCAAACTCATCGTTACCTCATAAACGGATCGACCGGTGGGGCGATCTAATCACTCTGTAGCACCGCAATTCTCACCCGCTTCCTTCGCCGTCCTTTGGGCGACCGCTAAGTCCTTAGTCGATAAGCGTTTCGCGACGTTACTATTACCTGACAATCCAGCCAGAAACCGAGCCTGTGGCATTCGAAGTGCTTTTCTAATGGTTCCCCCGCGAAAGGTGTCATCTTTAAATTATGCGCGTCGCCTATTTTCATACGGGAACAGTCCTGTCTTCATGGTCCATCTTCTCCATGGCCGCGACACTTCGCTCCTTGGGGCACGAAGTGTTGGAGGGAACGATCCCCACCAACTTTAATGGCGCGGTCATGCAAAAGGTCGGCCGCGGCGATTTCGAACGCTTCAAGGCCAAGATGCCGACCCTTGCAGACCTGGAAAGCTGCGATGTGATTCTTGTCGCCGGCCCAGAGTATGTCGCGATGTGGCTAAACACCCTCTACAGCAAGGATGTCTGGTGCAAACTGAAAGCCCGGCGGATTGGGCTGTATCTGGAGTCGACCGAGCGAGCGGACGCTCGCTTTCGCTACGACATTTTTGCGGACTGGTACGACGTTCATTACTTCCCCGACCGCGACGACGTGGCCCGTTTTGGGGGGCGATACCTGAAGGGGTTCGTCGACTTGGGAATGTTCAAACCATGCGTATGCGCTGGTGACGCTAGCCACAATTGCGATCGGGATTGCGATTCGCGGCGAATGGCTGAGAAGAAATATGAGGCGGCGTTCGTCGGCTCGCTTTACAAGAAACGAATCGACTTCCTCGGACAGCTCCTTCCACTTATCCCGGGCATTGAGTTTTACGCCAACGGAGTTGCTGTGCGCGACCTGGGCGGAGAATGCCAGCGTGAGTGGGCCGAGTTACTGGCGAAAAACATCCGGCAGATCAAAGTGCATGTCGCGTTGCCCAGCAACAACATCAAAATGATGGTCGCGCGGCCCTTTGAAACCATGGCCTGCGGAACATTCCTCCTCACATACCAGACCGAAGACAATCCCTTTCGCGATGGCCAGCATTGCCGGATTTATGATCCTGCCAAGCCTCAACAGCTCGCCGACCTCATTCGTTATTACATTGCGCACGAGGAAGAGCGCGAAGCCATCGCCCGCGCCGGCTGCGAAGAGGTGCGGAAGAACTATTCCGTCCGAGATCGTCTGGCCGAAATTCTAGAATCTGCCACCGCACGATCGGCTTCTACGATCTAACCCGACTACCGGTTGATCAGAAGATCGCGAGTGCGGATCTCAAAAATGCGGGGCAGTCCTTCCTGGCAGCGTTGCCTGCCGAAGCGCGAAGATGGCACTCAAAGACAGCGCTTTTGAGTTAGGTCCTTAGTTAGCTCTTTGGCGTCGTCGGGGCTTCGGTCGCCGCGGCCGAGTGGGGGCTTTCTTCGAGGGGGTTTTCTATATATTGCACGATCACTGAAATACGGCGATTCGAAGGGTCCAGCGGATTATCTGCAACGCGTAGTCTCTGGTCGGCAAACCCACGTACCTGCGCTACCTGATCGTCGCGAATTCCGTTCTGTTGCATAAATCTACGGGCCGCATTGGCTCGATCGGAAGAAAGCTCCCAGTTCCCATACGTAACAGC
>CAWDPB010000073.1:0-31833 GCA_963804075.1 uncultured Acidobacteriaceae bacterium
TACGCCCTGGTGCGCCCCGGCCACTGCGATCTCGTCCAGTTCCATCCGCGTCAGAACGCGAACGGGAACGCCAATCTTGCGGCATTCGGTAATGATGCGCTTCAGGCGAATGTCATTTCGTTCTTTTGCCACGCCGACCCATTGAAAGGCGCGGCCCCGCGCCTTAAGCGCCTCGGTGACTGTGTTGATTCCGTAAAGAATGTTCACGCAAATTAGTGTATCGCGGTGCGCAGCCTCGCGTAGCGAGCTGCCCACCCATGTGCTAGACTGAGTGGTTCTGGAGGTGTGTGAATCCAGTCTACATCCTCTCCGCCGTGCGCACGCCAATCGGCAAGTTCGGCGGATCGCTCGCTTCGCAAACCGCCGCCGATATGGGCATCGTCGCAGCCAAGGCGGCCATTGAGCGCGCCGGCATCCAGCCTGACCAGGTGGAAGAGACCATCTTCGGCAACGCGCGTCAGGCTGGAGGCGGTCCAATCCCGCTCGTCAAATCTCCGTCCGCAGCGGCGTCCCTAAGGAAGTTCCCGGCCTATACCGTCAACAAGGCGTGCGCTTCGGGAATAAAGTCCATCGCTCTGGGATTCCAAGAGATCGCGCTGGCAATCTCGACTGCGTGCTCGTCGGCGGAACGGAATCCATGTCGCGCGTTCCTTATTATCTCGACGCCGCGCGCTGGGGTTATCGGCTCGGCAATCAGCCACTGGTCGACGGCATGTACCGTGACGGTTTCTTTTGCCCGCTGGCAAAAATGGTGATGGGCGAGACCGCCGAGGTCCTGGCCGAGCAGTACAAGATCACCCGTGAAGAGCAGGATCAGTTCGCGCTTGTCTCGCAACGGCGCGCCGCTGCTCGCCCAATCCGCCGGACCGCTTTGATGCCGAAATTGTTCCTGTCACGATCGAAGGCAAAAAAGGCGCGACCGTCTTTTCGCGCGATGAGCACCTGTTCCCCGATGCATCGCTCGAAAAGCTAGGCAAGCTTCGCTCCGTGTTTTCGAAGACCGGCACAATCACCGCGGGCAACTCGTCCGGCATCACCGATGGCGCAGCCGCCCTGGTGCTGGCCAGCGAAAAATTTGTCCAGCAGAATAATCTCAAGCCGCTGGCGCGCATCCTGGCCGCCACTTCCGCCGGAGTCGATCCCCGCGTCATGGGCATCGGCCCGGTCCCGGCCATCCGCAAACTCGAAAAGAAGCACGGACTGAAGCTCGCCGATTTCGATCTCATCGAACTGAACGAGGCCTTTGCCGCCCAGGTGCTGGCCTGCGACCGCGAACTTCATTTCGACCGCGAAAAGCTCAACGTCAACGGCGGCGCTATCGCGCTTGGCCATCCCATCGGCGGAACAGGTGCGCGCATCACGGTTACGCTGCTCCACGAGATGCTGCGGCGCAAAGCGCGACGCGGCCTCGCCACCCTCTGCGTCAGCGGAGGCATGGGCATGACGCTCGCGATTGAAGAGGTCGCGGGATGAGACGGCCCTGACGTTGTCGAAGTCCGATTGAGGCCGTTATACTTGTAGGAAGCGCTGGCTACTGTCGAGCCGGTTGGCTCCTTTATGGCCCTTTCCGCTGTCATCGTCGATGATGAACAACTGGCGCGCGACGAGCTGGCCTACCTGCTCAATCACTCCGAGGTCAACGTTCTGGCGCAAGGCAAGAACGGCCTCGACGCCATCAATCTGGTCCGCGAGCACAATCCCGACCTGCTGTTTCTTGACGTCCAGATGCCCGGCCTCGACGGCTTCGGCGTCATCAAGAAGCTGCTCGACCGCAAAGTGCCGCTGCCGCAAATCGTGTTTGCTACCGCCTTCGACCAGTACGCGGTGAAGGCGTTCGAGGTGAACGCGGTCGATTACATCCTGAAGCCGTTCGATAAGAAGCGTGTCGCGCAATCGATCGAAAAGGCGCGCGCCAAGCTGGATTCGGGCACGGGTTCCGAAGAAAAGCTGGAAAGCCTGGTGCGCAAGCTGGAGTCGCAGAAGCCGTCCACCGCCAAGATTCTGATCAAGGCGGCGGGGCGCTTGCTCCTCGCCGATCCTAAAGACATTTGTTTCGCCACCATCGAAGATGGCGTCATTACCGTTACCACTAGCGGCCACGCTGGCATGGAAGGGCAGTCGAATTGCCGTACGCTCGAAGAACTATTCGAAAATCTCGACCCCAGCCAATTCTGGCGTGCCCACCGTTCTTTCCTGGTGAACATCAATCACATCCGTGAAGTCGTGCCCTGGTTCAAGAGTTCCTACCAGTTGCGCATGGATGACCGCAAGCAAACCGAGATTCCGGTGAGCCGCGCCCAAACCCGCCGCCTGCGCGAGTTGGTCAATCTCTAGAGACTCCAAAGAGAGAAAAAAGGGCGGCCGTGTAACTTGCAGCGTCCGCCCGGGGGAGGGGTCTCTCAGTGGTTTATGCGATGGCCTGCAAAGCTACCCGATTGGGAATCACAAGGGTCGAGCCTTCAAAACGAATCAGTTCTTTCCGCTTCATGTCGCTCAGAAGCCGTGTTACGGTTTCGCGCGAGGATCCGATCATTTGCGCCATCTCCTCGTGTGTAAACTCCGAGGGTACGCGCAAATCGCGATTGCGCGGCTCCTCGGAGACCCACGAAAGTAGAAGCCGCGCCAGCTTTTCCGTGGAGCTCCGGGCGAGCAGCAACTCATAAACGTCATCGAAGCTCTGGCTGACCTCGGTTGCCAACATCTGTGCGCAGCGGAAAGCGCTGCGGCTGTCGCGCTCGATGAGGTGTAGGAAATTCTCCCGCTCCACAAACTTGATCTGGCAAAAATCGATGGTTGTGATCGTGACTGGCGCCGGTCTTCCCGAAATGATTGCGCTTAGCCCCAGCACCTGCCTGTTCTCTGCGATCCTGACGATGACTGTCTTTCCCTCGCGGCTGGTTACTGAGAGTTTTACGCGGCCAGAGCAGATGATAAAGACACCTTGCGGAATCTGGCCTTCCGAGAGCAAAACGGCGTAGGCCGGATACAGTATCAGGTGGCCGACGCCACTCAGGAATCTCAAAGGGTCAGCTGCCAGATGACAGAAATCACCTTCTTGGCGAAGCCCACAATTCACACAATCATTTGGGGCAACGAAGCGTCGCGGGATACCCATGTGGAAATACTCCTCGGGGGTGCCATAGATCAATTTTGGCGGGGATTGTGCGATGGGAAGTCGCGGTCGCCACTCTTCACGCAGTGCATTTGGGTAGCCACAACAAGAAAGACCACCAAGTCCTTCTCGAGTTGCCCCTTTTGCGTTATGTAAGGAGAACTACTGACGTATATAAGTGCCGCCAGATGGGCAACAGCGCCAGTTATCCGGCATCTGTCATAGTTTCGTTCTCAATCGAGATACTCACGGCGGGAAATTCCCAGCTTTTGCATCTTGTACTGCAGCGTGGTTCGTTTCAGGCCGAGTCGCGCGGCAGCGCCTGCGGATCCCGAGAGCACGCCACGAGTCTGACGCAGGGTTTCGACGATCTGGTCCCTTTCCCGATCGCGCAGTGTTCCTTCCGTAGCCGCGAGCCGCCGGGTCGAATCACGCAGTTCGGAAATAGGCGGTTGCAGCCGGCCGCCATCCGAGAGAATCACGGATCGCTCGATAAAGTTTTCCAATTCGCGGATATTGCCGGGCCAATCCCAGTTCATCATGGCTTCGACGGCTTCGTCGGGAATGAAATCGATCCGCTTCTTGAGCCGGGCCGCGCATCGTTTCACGAACTCCTGGATCAGCAGAGGAATGTCCTCCCGCCTCTCGCGCAAAGCCGGCAAATGCAGCGGAAAGACATGCAAGCGGTAGAACAGATCGCTGCGAAATATCTTGTCGGCAACGGCTTGGTCAAGGTCCCGGTTCGTGGCGGCAATCAATCGCACATCTACATGGATTGTCTTCGTCCCTCCCAGGCGCTCGAATTCGTGGTCCTGCAGCACGCGCAGCAGTTTGGGTTGCAATTCCAGCGGGATTTCTCCCACTTCATCGAGAAGCAACGTGCCCTGATCGGCCAGTTCCAGCCGCCCCACCTTTCTGACTCAATGCGCCGGTGTATGCGCCTTTTTCATTGCCAAACAGCTCGCTTTCCAGCAATCCGGTCGGAATGGCCGCGCAGTTCAATTTGATGAAAGGCCTGTCTTTCCGGGCGCTCATCAAGTGAATCGCGCGGGCAACACGCTCCTTGCCGGTCCCAGTTTCCCCCGTGATCAAAACCGTGGCGTCCGTGTCTGCCACCACCCCCGCAAGCTCGAGAACACGCTTCAGGGCGGGGCTGTTGCCGATGATCTCGTCAACCGAATCTCCGTCGCGGGTCTCATTTTGCGCGTGCTGCTTTTCCCGTGTGGGGCTGTCTTTAGCGTTGGTTTTGGTCTCTGGGGCGGAGAGGTGCGCAGATGCGTTGCGAATAGCGATCGCGATCTGGGTGCCTACTTGAAGTAAGTACTCCCCATCCTCCCGGCTGAACCCGTTCTCGCCGGCGCTTCCCATGAGCATCGTTCCCACCACGCGGTTCCCCATCGCCAGAGGCACACTGCAAAGCGACCGCACGCCGTGGTCCCGTATCTCCCTCGCTACTGCGTCGCTGAACAATGCGAGTTCCTCGGCGTCGTGAAAGGTCACATGCCGAGTTTCAATCGCCCGCGCCGAAATGGAACTCGCGGCGCGTATCAACGGACCTTCGGGCAGCTGAACTCCAGCCTCCTCGCCAACCTCAACCCCCCATATTCGCAACCATCTCGAATCCGCCTCCAAAAGGCCCAGCTGGGCATAGTCGTAGCTCGTTACCTGCCGCATGCTCGCAAATACCTGGGGAATGAGATCCTCCAATTCGAGTGCTGAAAGCTCGCCCGCAATCGCGGCCAGGCTCTGCTGCCGATTCTGGAGCGTTTGCCACTGGAAATGAAGTTCGCGATTCTCGACAGCCAATCCGAGGTGTGCTGCTGCACGTTGCAGAGAGCGCAGTTTGAGCGAGCTTTGCGCGCCCGCTTCGATCCCGCCGACTCCCAACGATCCGTAGCGGTATTTGGGCGTGCTCATGGGCAACGACGTATAGGACCTCACGCCCAGGTTGCGCAGCTCGTTCACGACTCCAGCGAATCTCGTCTCTTGTTCAAGGTCGGGAATCGAGATCGGTTCCTGCCTTCGCCACGCCCATCCGCAGGGTGATTCATCCACGGGAAAGAGTCGCCCCAGCCTGGCCTCCTGCCCGTCTTTCCATATCTGCGTGACGATGCCGCTCTGTTTCGCATCGTACAGGGCGAACGTCACGACATCGCAATGGGCCAGTTCTTGCAGCGGGGGGACAAGCTCTCTGAAGAGCTCCGGCAACGTTCTATCGCCGACGATGAGATCCGAAATCGACTGTAGGATTTCTACGTCGGCACGTTGTTCGATGGCTTCCTTCTGATTCTGGTCGGGGACCGATGGCGGCCTTCGCTCATTCGCTTCGGGAGCGCGTTCCTGCATGGACGAACCTTGCCCCGCGCTTATCTCAGGGGCCCTTCCCGTCAGTTATGAGCAGGTCCGAGTTCTCGTAGCGGCCAAGCTACGGGACCAGTTGTCGGTCACTCGCGGTTGTTGATTCCATCGAAAGGGAACCAATCTTAAGTCTCTCTCTGGAGAGGAGAGCCAGTTTGGCTGCGAGGCTACGGTTCATGGAACCAAACACTGTAGCTTCCTTCAACTTCATCTGGTTAACAAGATCTTTGTCAGGTCTGTTCGGAAAACGTAAAATTCAGGAAGGTCCAAAATGGCACGGGGATGGGAAAGTAAATCCGTAGAAGAACAGCAAGCCGAAATGAGGGGTCGATCCGATGAGCCGCGTCATCGTGTGTCGTCCGCTCGGCAAAAAACGAATCGAATACGCGAGGGCCTGCTGTTATCGCGCAAGAGTCTCGTTCGCCAACTCGAAGCGGCAACCCACGCCCGTCACCGCTCCATGCTGGAAAACTCCCTGGCCGAGTTGGATCGTCAGATTGCCGCTCTGGACCAAACCAAAGAGCCGTAGTCAACTCCTGAAGGACGCGGGGGGCGCTGCCGATGATTCCCGGGCACTTAAGCATTCGCTTTGCATTCGCCGCCCTGGCCCGGATTCCGGGGATTGTGTGAGTGCGGTGTAAGAGCTGTATAGAAGTGCAAGCCCACTCTTCCAAACTGCGGGCAGAACTTTAGGGAATGGTCCATTCGGAATACCTCCCATAAGGAAAACCGCGGATGAACAGACCAGACACTGACGTATAATCGACCTACCGATGAAAGCCCAAGTCTATGTTTCGCTGAAGAAGAGCGTGCTCGATCCGCAAGGCAAGACCATCCAGGGAGCCCTCAACAAGATCGGATACCAGGGGCTTGAAGAAGTTCGGCAGGGCAAATATTTCGAAATTACGTTGAAAAACGGTGTCTCCAAACCCGAAGCCGAGGCGGAAATCGAACGCATGGCTCGTGAAGTTCTGACGAATCCGGTGATTGAAGAGTTTCGCTTCTCCCTCGAAGAATAGGTTTTGGGGTGGGTACGGCTTCGGCCGCGCAGTTCCAAGTCTTCCGTAACATGTCGCTTGATCTTAGCCCGGCAACCGACGCTCCCTCGCGGACACGCCACCAAGGAGAAATTTCATAAAATGTGCGGCATTGTGGGATACGTGGGCAAAAAGGAAGTTGTCCCCGTCATTATCGAGGGGTTGAGGAAGCTGGAGTATCGCGGCTATGACTCGGCCGGCATCGCGGTCGCGGGAAACGGCGAAGGCCTGCAGGTTCGGCGCGCCGAAGGCAAGCTGAGGAATCTTGAGGAAGTCATCCGGCTCAAGCCGCTCGATGGTACCTACGGTATCGGCCACACCCGATGGGCCACGCACGGCCGCCCCACCGAGGAGAACGCTCACCCTCATCGCGACTGCACCGGCACCATCGTCGTCGTTCACAACGGCATCGTCGAAAACTATCTCTCGCTCAAGAAAAAGCTCATCTCCGAAGGCCATAAGTTCACGACCGAAACCGATACCGAAGTCATC
Source organism: uncultured Acidobacteriaceae bacterium (assembly GCA_963804075.1). Classification (GTDB taxonomy): domain Bacteria; phylum Acidobacteriota; class Terriglobia; order Terriglobales; family Acidobacteriaceae; genus Acidiflorens. The sequence goes on from CAWDPB010000073.1 coordinate 7,000, forward strand.
GCGCACTTGATCGAAAAGCACTACCTCCAGACCGGAAACGGTCATCGTCCGTCGCTTGAGGAAGGCGTTCGCAAGGCTGTGAAGGAACTTACCGGAGTCTTCGCGCTGGTCGTGATCGCTACCGACGATCCATGCAAGATTGTTGCGGCGCGCAACGGCCCGCCCGTCGTGATTGGCATCGGGAAAGACGAATACTTCGTTGCAAGCGACGTCCCTGCGCTGCTCGATCACACTCGCGACCTTTTCTTTTTGAACGATGGCGACCTCGCCATCATCACGCAGCAGGGCGTAAAGGTCACCGATTTTGACGGTAACGTTGTCGAGCGCAAGCCGCAGCGCATCACCTGGGATCCGATCATGGCGGAAAAGGGCGGCTTCAAGCACTTCATGCTCAAGGAAATCTATGAGCAGCCGCGCACCGTCCGCGACACCACGCTAGGCCGCGTCTCGCAGGATACTGGGAAGATCTTTCTCGATGAAATGCAAGTCACCGAAGCCGAGTTCAAGGCTCTCAGGAAAATTAATATCGCCGCCTGCGGCACTAGTTGGCATGCCGGACTGGCCGGCAAGTTCATGATCGAAACCCTGTCGCGCGTTCCCGTCGAGGTCGATTACGCCAGCGAATGGCGCTACCGCGATCCCATCCTCGCGCCCGATACGCTCACCATGCTGATTTCGCAGTCGGGCGAGACCGCCGACACCATCGCGGCCCAGCGCGAATCGAAAGCCAAGGGAACCAAGAGCATCGCCATCTGCAACGTGGTCGGCTCCATGATCACGCGCGAAGCGGCCGGCACCATCTACACGCACGCGGGACCCGAGATTGGTGTCGCTTCCACCAAAGCGTTCACCGGACAGCTCACTGCGCTTTATCTGTTTGCTCTCTACTTGGCGGAACTCCGCGGCACACTGACACCCGAGCAATCCAAGGAAGCGATTCAGCAGCTAACTCTGATCCCAGCCAAGCTCGAAACAATTCTCACCCACGACGAAACTTGCGACGAGTTAGCCAAAACTTATATTCGCGCGCAGGACTTCTTGTTTCTCGGCCGCGGCATTCACTATCCCATCGCGCTCGAAGGCGCGCTCAAGCTCAAGGAAATCTCTTACATCCACGCCGAGGGTTATCCCGCCGGCGAAATGAAGCACGGCCCCAACGCGCTGATCGACGAGAATCTTCCCGTCGTGGTGATCGCGACCCGCGACGTCAACAGCACGCAGTCGATGACGCGCTACGAGAAAACAATTTCGAATTTGCAGGAAGTAAAAGCCCGCTCCGGGATCGTGATTGCGCTCGCCACCGAAGGCGACACCGAAATCGCCGAAGACGCGGACCACGTCTTATATGTGCCGCCGGCGCCGGAAGAGCTTTCCGCGATTCTGGAAATCGTGCCCCTGCAATTGCTCGCGTATCACATCGCCGTCCGCCGCGGCTGCGACGTAGACCAGCCGAGGAATCTGGCAAAATCTGTGACCGTGGAGTAAGGAGCCGCTCTCGCTCGCGACAACACCCATCGCGCCATCAATGAGTGAACTGGCGACTTTTTGACATTGTTCTATCTGGGGCACGAGCCAGCTTTGATGGCGCTAGGATGCGCGTTCGCCAGTGGGTTCGGCAGCCACCCCATCGTGTTTGTTTCCCAGTCACGAGCCTCGTGATCACGGGTGAGGAGTTTATGCGGAATCTCAAATTCGTCCTCACTGAAGCGGTTGATCGCATTGATTTCTATATCGACTCCGGCATCACCTCGGAAACTCTCAAAAACCACAAACCGGTTAGGGCTGAATCCCATCGCCCGCTTTAGAATTACCGACTGTTGTGGGGTTAACGTGAAGAGGAACGGGGTTTTTGTGTTGTCCGTATGACAACGGCGGATAAGGTCGAGCCGGGCCTTTTGAGCGGTAGTCAGCTTGAAAACGGTAACTTTTCCCTCGGGGAAACGGCCGTTGATGAACGTCCACCCGTCCGCCAAGGCGGGGACGGGATTCAAGAGCAACAGCAGGAGAAATGCTCGCATAGGGGTCTTCGCCTTCTCCCATTCTGTGGTCGCAGATCAGTGTCCCGAAAGATAACTATCGTACTTGGGCATTTAGGACCAGATGCCGGGCACCGGCAACTGTCACCAAATCGTCTTTACCACCTTCGCCCGCCGAATCCCTCGATCCGCCGTGACCAAGCCCATCCCTTCCACCAGCGCCGTCGCTCCAATCACCCGGTCCGCCGGATCTCTCGGATAGCTCGCAGGCAACGTCAGCATGCGCGCACAGGCCCGCGCGCTGATCGGCAGCACAACAAATCGTTCCTCCACATCTCGTAGAAAAGATTCCAGACTCATGTCCAGCGAGACTCGCCCCCTGCCCGTAGCCGTTGCGATCTCGATCAGAGTGATCCCCGAAACAGCCAGGCCGGCTTCATTCTGGCGGGCATCGTCAATCGCGGCTTTCGCGCCCTTCGACAACCGGTCCGGGTCGGACAACAGCCAAAGGACGACGTGCGTGTCCAACAAAATCAATAGAGATCTCCCCACTCCTCGGGAGTGAGTATCGGCCCCACAATATCGCCGTGAATTTTTACCTTGCCTTTATGGAAGCCGTAGATCTCATCCTTCTGGTCGGCCGGGACGATCTTCACCACCGGTTTGCCGCGCTTAGTGATGACAATCGCCTCGCGTTTCGCCAGCACTTCGTCCATCACCGCTAGGCAATGTGTCTTAAAGGAACCCGCCGCCATCGTTTTCATAGACGCCCACCCTTCGTGAGCATGGTCATTATACCATAGTCATATTCTGGAAAAAAGCGACATGACCTTGAACCCGAACGTGCCATTTCGCCATCCCTCGAAAGAAATCCTCCGTGACCCTCTGTGCCCTCCGTGGTGGCGGTTGTTCCGCGCTGATCTGACCGGAATAGTCCGCGCGCACGCCGTAAACATACGCGTGTTAGCATGATTTCATCCGCACACCGGGGGTTACATGAAGAAAAAGGAGCGAGCCGCCCAGAAGGCTAATGCGACGCGCAAGGTCCGCAAACCAGAGGCTTCGCCGAAACCGAACAAGCGCCCCCGCCTTCTGCCGGAGGAACTCACCGGAATGTACAAGCCGGTGAAGAAGCCCATCACCGTCCGGCTGGATGCCGACATTCTGGACTGGTTCCAGCGCGGCGGACGCGGCTATCAAACTCGTATCAACGAGGCTCTCCGGCGCGCCATGTTGCAGGAACGAAGCAAGGGCTGAGGGCCGTGAGTAAGGTCAAGCGCAATAACGCAAGGCGCGACAATCCAATGAACAACGTGGTCCGGTGTCGTTGGGCAACAAATCCGCTGTCGATTGCCTACCATGACACCGAGTGGGGAGTCCCGCAGCATGACGATCGCATCCTGTTCGAATTCCTGATTCTCGAAGGCGCCCAGGCAGGCCTAAGCTGGGATACGATTCTCAAGAAGCGCGAAAACTATCGTGCCGCTTTCGATGGCTTCGACCCGGCGAAGGTCGCGCGCTACGGCCCCGCCAAGGTTCAAAGCCTTCTCGGCAACGAGGGCATCATCCGCAACCGCCTGAAGATTGCATCAGCCATCGCGAATGCAAAAGCGTTCCTCGCTGTGCAGAAAGAGTTCGGCTCGTTCGACGGCTATATCTGGCAGTTCGTAGCAGGGAAGCCGCGTATAAATCGCCGCCGCCGCACACAGCAAGTTCCGGCGCGCACTGCCGAATCGGATGCAATGAGCAAGGATCTAAAGAAACGTGGTTTCAACTTCGTCGGCTCGACCATCTGCTATGCCTTCATGCAGGCTACAGGGATGGTTAACGACCACAGGGTCGAATGCTTCCGGTACGAGCAATGTATCGAGTAAGCGCTCAACTTCCCAGGTAGGTATTCGCCTGAGAGTTCTCTGCAGCCCTGCACCCAGCGTTTTTGCCGCTTAGCGGCGTATTTCCTCGGCGGGATGATGTGGCGACCACTGCGGATCTTCGTCCGCTGAGACGATCATGCCATCGCGCATGTGGACGATGCGATTGCCGTATTCGGCCGCTTCGGGATTATGCGTGATCATCAGGACGGTCTGGCCAAGTTCCTTGTTCGACTGGCGCAACATGTTGAGCACGATGGCGGAGTTCTTGGAATCGAGGTTGCCTGTCGGTTCGTCGGCCAGAACGATGGCGGGGCGATTGATGAGAGCGCGGGCAAGCGCGACGCGCTGCTGCTCGCCTCCAGAAAGCTCGTTGGGCCGGTGATCGAGACGCTCGGCGATTCCTAGCATCTCGGTGATCTTCTTCAGGAACGCGGCGTCGGGCGCGCCGTGGCCTGCTGATATCTGCCGAGATCTCAATGTTGCCGCGAGCCGTGAGCGTGGGCAGAAGATTGAATTTCTGAAAGACGAATCCGATTTTGCGTTTGCGCAGGCGCGTGCGCTCGCCATCCGAGAGGGAAGCGAAATCGATGCCGTCGATGGTCACGCTGCCGGAATCGGCGCTTGAAAGGCCACCAAGCAGGTAAAAAAGCGTGGACTTGCCGCTGCCGGAAGGCCCGACGACCGTCACAAACTCCCCTTGTTCCACACTGAAGGAAATGCCGCGCAGCGCCGGAACATCGACTTTTCCGACGCGGTAGGTTTTGCGGAGATCCCTGGCTTCGATGAAGGACGGCATCAATAATGACGATATCACAGCGAGCGAGGTTGCTCGGCGATCCGAACATCGACCAGCGGCGCCTGCACTGTGCCGTTCATGGGCATGCCATTTGCTCCAAGAATTCCGGCCGCTCAGGCCACGGTAGCGCGCTCGGATAGCCGAACTGGAACCTCAACGGGACGCTTCGGCCCGCGTTTGCGGACGAGCAAGAGGCGGATTCTCTCCAGCAGTTCGGCGGGCTCGTGCATTCCTTTGGGAAGAACGAGATCGGCGCGCGTTTCCCGTTCGTAAGACCTTCACGCGGCTGGAGATAAGAATGGCCGGCGTTTGCGGTGAGAGCATCTTGATTTCTTCGATCAGGTGCGGGCCATCCAAACCGGGCATGATGAGATCGGTGAGGACGAGATCAATGCCGCCGCAGCGGAAAACTTCCAGCGCGGTTTGGCCATTGTTGCAGGCCGCCACGCGGTAGCCGCGTGTTTCCAGCATGACCTTGCGGATGGAAAGCGCCTGTTCGTTATCGTCGACGCAGAGAATTGTTTTCTTCGGCTTCATCGCTTTGACTCGGGGAGACTGCGGTCACGCTTCTCTCTAGTTTTTAAATTCAGTTTATTTTTTTATTTAAGGGCGAGATGAATCCTAGACACAATCATGATGCAGTAAAGTGCCGCGCTCGCCAATGGCACTGAGGTGGATGGCCGGGTTGTGCACAACGCGCAGAGCCGCGGCGTTCGCCGCGTCTGGCGCGTTAGAGATTCAGCGTGAGTTCGGCGCGAAGAACTTCAACACAATTTCCACCGACGCGCACATTGACGACTTGGTTATCACGCTTCTCCGCGCGAACGAAAATGCAGCTGGGACGGTGCATTTCCATGCCTTGTTCTATCAGGATGCGCTCGTTGCTGGCGGCAATTCCGTGGGCAACCGCCCAGGCGGAACAGCATCCTGCGGCGGAGCCGGTCGCGGGATCTTCTCCATTGTAGAAAAGCATGCGCGCGTGCAGGCGGGCTTTGGGATCGACGGTTTCACGGGAAACAAAGTAGAAAAACTTGCCGCCAGACTGTTCGAGGTACTCCGCGGCGCGATACACATCGAAGTGGAGAGCCTGTAGCTTTTTGAGCGAGCGCACGGGCACGATAGTAAAAGGTATTCCGGTGGAGACGGTTTGAATGGGCGCGTCGTCGAAGTCGGCGGAGGTGAGACCGGTGATGCGCGCAATCGCTTCGCGATCGTGCACTGCGCCGAACTCGGGATCTTTTTGCGTCATCTCTCCGAAGGCTGGCTGACCTTGCGGATCCTCGAAGCGCACCGGGACTGTTCCCACGTTCAGCTCGAGCAGAACCTCGCTTGCGCGGGACTGGCCGCGCAGGACGAACGCGGTGCCGAGCGTTGGATGGCCGGCGAAGGGAAGCTCTTCCTGCACGGTGAAGATGCGCACCCGAGTGCCGCGTGATTTTTCGGCAGCGGGATCTCCGGGAAGGATGAAAGTGGTTTCCGAAAGATTGGTTTCGCGCGCCAGCGCTTGCATCTGCTCGGTGCTGAGTCCGCGTCCGTCAACAACCACGGCGAGCGCGTTGCCGGTGAGAGCGCGATCGGTGAAGACATCGACCTGAACGGAGGAGAGTTTGATTGAAGGCATGATCAGAGTTCAACGAACCACGATCATTTGACGCTGCTTCGTGAAGGGGGCTTCATCTTTAATTTGACGACCGCTAATTTGGCGATTGCTCCTTGTCGTTCGCAACCGGCTTCTCGCTGATAACGACTACTCCAAGCGGTAGCTTACGATTCCGTCTCTCGATTCCCCCCCAAACCTCGATCTTTTGGAATCATTGAGTTAGCAGAAAATTCCTCGCAAAATATTCCGGAATAAGGACTTAGAGGCAAAATATTGAGCGTCTTGGACTTAACGTCGAAAGATGCCAATTACGAGCTCTTCTTGGCGGTGAACTGTCTGCAAGATATTGAGCGGCAATGACTTAGTAGTAAAACATTGATTCTATTAGACTTAATGGCAGCTCTCAGCGCTCTCGGTCGCCGGTTCTCAGTTCTCAGTAGGGGTTGAAGCCGTGCCCTTTTGAAAACAAATTCGAACTGCGCGACTACGGAGTTATCTTCACCCTCCAAACTTTCATTAGAACATCGCAAGAGCTGAAATGTTGATGGGCACGCACTGAGCAAAAGTCCAGGTTCCATCGGACGAGTCAGCCGGGAGGACGTTCCCATAATGGGGCGCCGACATCTGGAGTTTTCTCTTGACATTGTTCTAAATCCGCAGGACGATGTCAGCGCTCCTCTCCGTAGTTAACCTTGCAACCGGGTAGTTCGAGTTTTCTCGGGCCCCTTCCCTTGGAATTCAGCCAACGAGCTCCTTCATAAGGAGGACTCAATGCTGCGCGAAAAATGCTGGCCGAGGATGACCGCCGCCGTGGCGCTTCTCACCCCGACACGACCTTTCAACTCACCAATCCTGGTTTATAGACGGGCGTTTCTAGACAGACGAATCATCGGGAGACGGCATTCTGGGACCCTCGAAATTCAAGAGTTCAATGGAGGAAAACAATATGAATACAATTCCCAAGGGCTACCTAAGGCTGGAAAAGAGTGAACGCCGTGTGCGTGCGGGCGCAAAGCTGATCGGGCCTGCCGATGCCAAGGAAGTATTGTCCGTTACCATCCGGCTGCGCCGCCGGCCAGGGGCGCCTGCCCTTCCGGCAGCGGCATCCGCGAACAGTACGCCAGTTGACCGAAAGATCCTCTCTCGCGACGACTTTGTGAAAACCTACGGCGCCGCACAAACCGACATCGATCAGGTTGTTAGTTTCGCAAAGAGCAACAGCCTTACCGTTGCCGAGACCAACCTGGAGCGGCGAACCGTTGTTTTGACCGGTACCGTTGATCAAATGAGCCGCGCGTTCGGCGTTGAACTCAGTCAATATCAATCGCCCACTGAAACCTACAGAGGGCGTGAGGGCCATCTGTATTTACCGGAGAACCTTCAGGAGATTGTCCAAGGTGTGTTTGGACTGGACAATCGCAGGATGGCCCGGCGAGCCATGGCAGCGGGCCCGGTTTTGTGGACTGGTACCGCTGCGCCACTTACGCCGCCGCAAGTGGCGGGTCTGTACCAATTTCCGACTCCGCTCAATGCTGCCGGTCAGACGATCGGGCTGCTTGAATTCGGAGGTGGTTATACGCAGGCGGACATCAACGCTTTCTATCAGGGCTTGGGCATCGCACCGCCCACCCTAATGTCCGTCGGCGTGAATGGAGCCACAAACAGTCCGGGCTCAGCGCAGCACCCCAATGACGACGACGTAGAGGTCGCCCTCGACATCGATGTATCGGGCGCGGTGGGGCAAGGGGCCAAGATCGCGGTCTACTTCAGCACCTTTGACGAGAACGGCTGGGTGCAGGCTGTGACCACGGCCGTACTCCCCAGTGCAGGGCAGCCCGCTCCTTCTGTGATCTCCATCAGTTGGGGTTGGCCGGAATTGGAGCCATTGCCCGGTACGAATTTTGCCTGGACCGATGCGGCGATCACCGCCGTGAGCGAAACCTTCGAAGAGGCCGCCTCGCTGGGAATCACCGTGATGGCCGCCGCCGGCGACCATGGGTCAAGCTGCGGCATGAATGATGACAAGGCCCACGTGCTTTATCCGGGTTCCGATGTTTGGGTAACGTCCTGCGGTGGCACGATCATCACGAATGTCAACGGCTCGTCTTTCACCGAAGAAACCTGGCAGGACGGCAACGGCTGGGCGACGGGAGGCGGCGTCAGCACCTTCTTTGTTCCTCCGCCGCAATGGCAGAGCACCGTGAAACTTCCTCCATCGGTGAACGACGGACACATGGGCCGTACAATTCCCGACATTTCCGGCAATGCCGATTCCGCCAGCGGATACGATCTCATCCTTTACGGAAAATCCATTGGCGCAGTCGGAGGGACAAGCGCAGTCGCGCCGCTCTACGCCGGAATGGTGGCGGTCCTGAACACCAAACTTGGCACGCCGGTTGGATATCTCAACCCGACGTTCTATCTCAATTCCGGTATGTACAATCACATCGCCGATGGTGTCAGCAATGCTACCTATGGCGCGCCGGGATATTCTTCGGTTGCTGGATACAATGCTTGCACCGGTTGGGGCAGCGTCATTGGAACCAGATTGCTTGCCGAAATGAGCGGGATTATTCCGCGATCAAACCGGGTGGCAATCGGCGCCAGCAGCGGCGGCGAACTGCAGGCCATCTATCTGTGGTCGGATGATTTGGCCTACCTCGTCTGGCAGGACACGAGCGGCGGCTGGCATCCATACGGTGCGTTACCCAATTCCACAAACATTCCGTTTGCCGCTGTCGCAATCGGCCCAGGCAACGCGAAGATGCTGCAAGCGGTCGTCCTTGGACGGGACGACGGACAACCATACCTGATCTGGCAAAATCAGCAGGGCACGTGGAGCAATTACGGTCCGCTGCCCAATCCAAACAAAACGCCGTTTTCCGCCGTGGCGATCGGCGTCGGCAACGGCGGCAACCTCCAGGCGGTCTGTATCGGCAAGAGCGACGGGCAGCCCTATTTGATCTGGCAGAATCAGCAGGGAGTGTGGAGCAATTACGGGGCACTGCCTAATCCCAACAAGACGCCTTTTTCCGCGGTGGCGATCGGCGTCGGCAGCGGGGGCAATCTTCAGGTGGTCTGTATCGGCAAGAACGACGGGCAGGCGTACCTGATCTGGCAGAATCAGCAGGGCACGTGGAGCAATTACGGGGCGCTGCCTAATCCCAACAAGACACCGTTCTCCAAAGTGGCGACCGGCGTGGGCAACGGCGGCAATCTCCAAGTGGTCTGCATCGGCGAAAACGACGATCAGCCCTATCTGATCTGGCAAAACAACGCCAATGGTGTCTGGTCGTATTACGGAGTGCTCCCCAATACCAACCAGACGCCGTACTCGGGAGTGGCGACTGGCGTTGGCAATGGCGGCAATCTCCAAGTGGTCTGCATCGGCAAGAACGATCATCAACCCTACCTGATTTGGCAAAATTCACAGGGAGGGTGGAGCGATTACGGAGCGCTGCCGAATCCAAACAAGACGCCGTTCTCCAGCGTGGCGATCGGTGTAGGCAATGCGGGCAATCTTCAGGTGGTCTGCACCGGACGCGACGACGGGCAGCCCTACCTAATCTGGCAGGCCAGCACAACGGGTACCTGGTATTCCTTTGGGTGCTTGACCACTGCAAGCATAGCTGGCGCCAGCCTGACGCAGAAGCGCGCGAAGGTAAAGGCTAGCCGGGCTGCGTGATCGTGAGGAAAATGGACTAACCAGAAGCAGGGAGCATCAACAAAACGCGCGGACGGGCGAGAGCCTGTCCGCGCTTCTTAGGACTAGACAATCCTCTACAGTCTCGCGCACACCGCTTTCGTTTGCGTGTACATCTCTAATACATCCTTGCCCATTTCCCGGCCCCAGCCGGATTGCTTGTAGCCTCCGAAGGGGAGAGCGGCGTCGAAGATGTTGAAGCAGTTGATCCAGACCGTGCCCGCTCGCAGCGATGCGGCCAGGCGGTGGGCTTTGGAAATGTCCTTCGTCCAGATGCCGGCGGCGAGGCCATAAATCGAATCGTTGGCGCGCCGGATCAGGTCGTCTACGCTGTCGAACGGAATTGCGACGACGACGGGGCCGAAGATTTCTTCCTGCACCACCTTCATGCTCTCCTTGGTATTGGTGAGCACGGTGGGCTCGACGAAGTAGCCTTTATCGCCCAGCTTCTTGCCTCCCGCGACGGCTTTAGCTCCTTCTTTTTCTCCGATGTCGAGATAGTTGCAGACGCGGTTGAGCTGCTCCTCGGAAACGAGCGGGCCCATTTGCGTGCTGGCATCCATGCCGGAACCGACTCTGATTTTCTTGGCTTTGTTGGCCACGCCTTCGACGACCTGATCGTAGACGGCGCGCTCGACGTAGAGGCGCGAACCGGCGCAGCAGGTCTGTCCCTGATTGAAGAAGATGGCGCTGGCCGAGCCGCCGATTGCGCCGTCGAGATCGGAGTCTTTGAAGACGACGTTGGGCGACTTGCCGCCCAGTTCGAGCGAAACCTTTTTCAGATTGCCGGTGGCGGCGTGAACGATGAGCTTGCCGACTTCGGTTGACCCGGTGAAAGCGATCTTATCGACCAGGTCGTGGGCGGCGAGCGCGGCGCCGGCGGTTTCTCCATAGCCGGGGACGATGTTCACGACGCCGTCGGGGAAGCCGGCTTCCATGATGAGCTCGCCGAGGCGGAGAGCGGAGAGCGGCGTTTGCTCGGCCGGCTTCAGAACGACGGTGTTTCCGGCAGCCAGCGCGGGACCGAGTTTCCAGGCGGCCATCAGCAGCGGGAAATTCCACGGGATGATCTGGCCGATAACGCCAACAGGCTCACGCAGCGTGTAGGCGAAATATTGCGCGCCGGGTGTGTAGGGAACGGAGAGCGGAATGGTCGTGCCTTCAAGCTTGGTGGCCCATCCGGCCATGTAGCGGAACATGTCGACGGCGAGCGGCACATCGGCGGCGCGCGCGACCGTGAGCGGCTTGCCGTTGTCGAGGGTTTCGAGCGTGGCGAATTCTTCGGTGTGCTGCTCAAGCAGGTCGGCCAGCTTCCAAATCAGCTTGCCGCGCTCGGAGGCGGTCATGCGCGGCCAGGGACCGCTGTCGAAGGCCTTGCGGGCAGCCTTGACGGCGGCGTCGATATCGGCTTTGTCTCCTTCGGCGACCTGAACCAGGACATCTCCGGTGGCGGGATTGTAGGTGGGGAAAGTTTTGCCGGAGATGGAATTGACCCATTTGCCGTCAATCAGCATTTTGCGCGGTTTGTCGAGAAATTCACTGACGAGCGGGTGAATTCCGCTGGGCGAGACTGTGACTCCCATAAGTCCTCCTTGGAAAAGCGACTGCCTGTGAAGATGAATCCCGTGAGGCGAACAGCGAAATCAATGAAGAGATAGTAATCCGGGCGCGGCGGAGAAGGCAAGAGAGGCTTGCCAGTGCTGTAGATGCTCCAAGATAACGTCACCCCTTAACGATTAGCGGAGATACGCAGCCCCCCAATTGTCTCGCCGATTGATACACTGGCATCTCAAATCTAGCCTATGCTCCCCTGCCAGCGCCATCTTTTCGATATCCCCAATGACATTGCGTACCTGAATTGCGCGTACATGTCGCCGCTGATGAAATCGGCATACGATGCCGGCGCGGCGGGCCTTGGTCGCAAAGCGCATCCATGGGAGCTGACGGCTCAGGAGTTCTTTACCGGCGCGGAAGAGTTTCGCGAAGTTGCCGCGCAAGTCTTCGGCTCGACTGCCGACTGCGTCGCCATCGTTTCCTCCGCAGGCTACGGGATTGAAACAGCGGCGCGAAATCTGCCTGTCGGCAAAGGGCAGACGATTCTTGTTCTCACCGAACAGTTTCCATCCAATTACTACCCGTGGCAGCGGCTAGCCGAAGAGAAGGGCGCGTCGCTGAAAATTGTGCCATGGCCGGAAGATTACGATTGGACTGCGGCTGTCCTTTACGCGCTGACGCCTGACGTTGCCATCGCTGCGTTGCCTCATGTGCATTGGACCAGCGGCGGGCAGCTCGATCTTGTCCGCATTGGCGCGGCTTGCCGGCAGATGGGCGCAAGTCTCGCGCTCGATCTTACCCAGTCGCTCGGCGTGCTGCCGTTCAGCGTGAAAGAGGTTCAGCCCGACTTTGCCGTGGCCGCCAGCTACAAGTGGCTGCTCGGTCCTTACACTGTCGGGGTGCTCTACGTTGCTCCCAAGTGGCACAACGGATCGCCGCTCGAAGAAGGATGGATTCAGCGCGCCAACGCGCGCGATTTTTCAAGCCTCATTTTGTATTGCGATCAATATGACGCCGGCGCGCGCCGCTTCGATATGGGCGAGCGGTCGAATTTCGCGTTGTTGCCCGCCGCTGTTCGCGCCATGCGGCAAATCATGGAATGGGGCATTGATGAGATCTCGGCAACCTCGGGCGCGATGAATCGTCATTTAGCCGATGCGGCCGCGGAGTTGGGATTTTCGGCGGCTCGCGAACCTTTGCGCGCTCCGCATTATCTGTGCCTGCGAAGAGCGACATCGATCCCGCCGGAATCGACCCATGTGCTGGCGCGGGAAAGAGTCTTTGTCAGCGTGCGCGGAGCTTCCATGCGGGTGAGTCCGCACGTCTACAACACGCCGGAGGATTGCGAACGCCTGATTGCCTGCCTGCGGGGAATCTCCGGAAAATAGGGATCGCTGCCAGCGCTACTTAAGCTCCGCCAACTTGCGTTGCGCCAGTTGTGCCGAGTCGGAAGACGGATTTTCCTTCTGAATCTGCACGTAAATCTTCCGCGCGTCGTCCATCTTGTGATGCGACTCGTAATAGCCGGCCAGCTCGAACTGCGCTGTGACTTTGGCCACCACTTCGGTTGGCCGGTCAATCAGTTGCTGATAAATATCGACCGCCTGTGAGTCCTTGTTCTCCGCCGCATAAGCGGAAGCGAGCGCCATCTTCCCCAGCGAAGCGAGATTGGAATCGGACGAGTTGGCCGCTTCTTGCAGGTCGCGCTCGGCGGTGGCGTTATCTCCAAGCTGCGCCGCAGTCAGCCCCACGAAGTAACGCGCCATCTTGCCGCTGCGCGTTTGGGAATACTTGTCGACGATGTCCTGAAACTGCTTGCGCGCAGCGGTGGCCCGTGCCGTCGTCGAGTCGAAGCTCGCATAGCCGGGTTGCTCGGGTGTACCAGCTGGCCGGAGCGGTGTTTCCAGCGTACGGACGGCGGCGGTTAGATCGAGGCTCGCCTTTTCGTCCTGCGAATTGATGTAGTACCACCCGCCGAACGCGATGGCGGCAATGACAGCGACGGCGACCGCCGCCACGATCAGTTTCGACTGGTGCTCCTGCGACCAGTGGACAGTCTTTTCCGCCGCTTCCAGAGTTGTTTTGCTGAAGCGATCTTCTTTCAGTTGATGCCGGGTTTCTGCGCGCACGGGTTTCCTTCTTGGATTATGAGTAGGATGGCAATTATTCAGTTTAACAGGGGGATTTTGAGGCCGTCAAAGCGGCCCCCACCGATACAAAAAGGCGGGAGACTGTTTTGTCTCCCGCCCATGGTGTTTCTGCGTACTCCGTTTATTGCTGTCCGCTGGCTGAATCGCTTGCTGTAGCCTGAGTGAAGTCCAGCGACTGCTTGCCGCGCGCGAAGTTCGATCCGGTTGAGAGTCGACACGTTGCTCACATCGCTGGTCTCAATTGCATCGACGCCCTGCGGATTCTTGGCCTGCCCCAACTTCGCCGGAACCGTGGCCACAACTTCCTTACCCTGCAGGAATTTCACCTGCACGTTCGAGCCGCTGCCGTCCCACTGCAGCTTGTAGTCGCCCGGCTTCAGCTGGGTCATGCCAACCTGCACGGAATGCGACAGAGTGATTCGCGTCTCATTCTTATCTTTCGCGAAAGCGCTTAGCGACAGGCCAGAGGCCAAAACCGCCACGACGGCGATGTACTTGCCAGACTTCATAGACATAAATCTCCTCAGTAGTTAGGTTTCTTTGGTTGAGTTTTCTGTAAAGTTACCGACACACTTCCACCCCACTCGCACATGTGAGTGGCGCCATTGTTTTAAGTTGGGCTCTTTGTCCAGTTAGACGACTCAGCGCCGAAAAGGTTCGTTAAAGTCTTGTTAAATCCTTATCAGGCATAGTCGGAAGGTTGATAAGGGAGTGTCTTATTGTTTCGGATCCGTCCGGTAGCTCCAGAAGCCGGCCATTTTCTCCTGCAAAACGTGGAACGAAGCTTCGCGCGGCTGTGGGATCGGCGCCGCCGATTCTGTTTCCGATGTCCCGTCATTTCGAACTGCATCTTCAATCAGCCGATGCATTGGAGCCAGCTCGCACGCGGGATCGGTCGCGGCCGCATCGCCAGCTATCAGGAACGCCTGGCAGCGGCATCCGCCGAAATCTTCTTTACGGCGGTCGCAGGAGCGGCATGGTTCGGGCATCCATTCTTCGCCCCGAAATTTTTGGAATGCCTCCGAGTTCTGCCAGATCCAATCGATCCCGTGCTCGCGTACGCTGTCGAAACGCATGCCGGGAATCACTCCGGCCGCGTGGCAGGGCAGGGCGCGGCCGGCGGGATCGATGAGCAGCAACTGCCGTCCCCATCCGCCCATGCACGCTTTGGGAAAGCGTGCATAGTAATCGGGTACCACCATGTCGATGCGAACCCGCCCCTTCAGTCGCTCTTGGGCAGCCGTGACTGTGGATAGCGCACGGTCAAGCTGCGCGCGCGTGGGCAACAACGCGTGCCGGTTCGTAAGCGCCCACCCGTAATACTGCGCGTGCGCAATTTCCATGCGGTCGGGATTGAGGGCTTCAAGCGCATGAATCATCTCTTCCAGATGGTCGATGTTCTGCCGATGCACAACCAGATTTACCGTGAAGGCGATGCGATGCTGGCGAATCAGCTGCCGCCAGTTCGATTTTGTGGCCGTGGCCGCGGGTTCCGGCGATCCAGTTGGCAGCGACTCTTCGCGCGAATCCTGAAAGCTGAGTTGAATGTGGTCGAGGCCCACTGTCACCAATTGCGCGAGGCGTTCGCGCGAAAGCCCGATGCCCGAGGTAATCAGATTCGTGTAGAGACGCGCTTGCCGTGCGCCCGCGATCAATTCCGCCAGATCGGGACGCGCCGAGCGGCTCCCCGCCCGTAAGGTGAAGATGCAGAACGCCGAGCGCAGCCGCTTCGCTGAAAACCCGCAGCCAGTCGGCAGTTGCCAGCTCTTCGCTCCGCGCGCGTCAGCTCCAGCGGATTCGAGCAATAAACGCAATGCAGCGGGCAGCGGTGCGTGATCTCGGCGATCAGGGCGAGCGGATTCGGCATAATCCTCCAGGGCTTTGCTGTCGCTAAGCTTGAATCATAAGCCGCCCACTGAGAGCGGAGGCACAGAGAGAAGTCAAAGGAACCTTCCCATAACGCTCGCTCGGGAGTGGACTTTACGCCGCGTAAATACTGCGAATGAGGAATGGCGCCCAGCCATCTTCAATAATCGAGAATGCGCTTGGCGTGCAACTGTTCCAGAAAGTCTGATCACATCGGCGCGAATCTTGTCCTTGGGCGCGAGCATAAATTGTTCTTCCAGCTTCTGAATGATTTCCGCCAGCGTGAAATGGCCCGTCGCAAAGTTCCAGAATTACGCGCCCCGTCCCTTCTACCTTGATCGCGCCTTCGGGAAAAAGCACGACTGGCGCGTCGGTCGTCCCGCCCCAGCGGCATCCCGCGGCGAGCTTTGGAACGCTCGCTTCGGTCAACTCAGCCACGAGAGTCTTCCTCGTGCCGTCGTTGGCAGCAAATGCGAAACGCGCCCGGCGGCGGCCAGCCCGGGCTCGACATAGGCAAAATAGAGCGCGTCGAGCTGCGCCCAGAGAATGTCGCACTTGTCGCGCAACGCCTGAATCGCCCGCTCCTGCTCGGCTCGCGTTGGCGCATGATCGAATACGTATTGAATCGCAAAAGCCGCATCCTCCGGCGCTTCTGTGAGCCGCGCCTCAAAATAATCGAGCCCGCTGGCCAGCCAGGGATAATGCTGCCGCAACTTCTCCATGCGCAGCGCGATTAGGTCGCGCGAAAAAAATTCGGTCAGCGAACTGGCCACGCACTCGACAAACGGACGCGTCCGCACCAGGTTGAGATATTCATTTCCAATGAAGCGCGTGGCCGGCAAAATCCCTTCCGCGCGCATGACGCGCTCGCGGTCCAGGCCGGTCGCTTCCGCCAGCTTGATCCAGCGCAGGATGCCGCCATTGCGATGCTCGTCGCCGTCGTGATCCACAATGCGCTTGCGCCACGCGCGGCGGAAAGCCGGATCGGTCGAGCGCGAAAGAATGATCGAATCTTTGATCGGAATGATCGACTGGTAGTAATAGCGGTTCAGCGCCCACGCCTGCAATTGTCCGCGGCTAAGTTTGCCTTCGTGCATCAGCACATGAAAAGGATGCTGATGGTGATAACGCTCGTCGCCGACTTGGCGAAGCGCGGCGCGCAACTCATCAAACGTGAGCTTGCTCCGTGTCTTTCTCCGCTAGAGTTCCAGATGCCAATTGTCCTCCGCCACTTCCCAGCCCGACGCGCGTACAGCGTGATGTTCCTCGGCCGGATTCGTTCAGAATCGGATTCGTGTTGTTGATATGAATATAAACATCGCGCGTCCGGCCTTCACATTCTTGAGCAGAACGCAGACTTTCCTCAACCGGAATATGTCCCATCTGGCGGGCGGTTTCGCCGCTTGACTCGATGCGGATGAGTTCGTCGTCACTCCAAAACGTGCCGTCGAACAGCAGACGTCGGCGCCATCGATCTTCGCCATGAGCGCGTCATCCAGCTTTCCCACCGCAGGGAGATAGGCGATTCGCTTCGCCGGTTGCGATTTGGAGAACGCTGTGAAAAACAGGGCAGCCGTGCCTTCGCCGGATGCCAGGCCCGTGCTTTTCGCGTATTGAGGATAGCGGCCCGCCAGGTAGTACATCTCGCATTGCAGGCTGGCATCGCCCGCTGGAATCTCGCCCGCGGCATCGAGCAGCGGAAAAGCCCCGTCCGCATCGATCGCCGTCGAAACCACCTGCGGATCTGTGCGATTCAGCATTCCGAACATACTGTTTTCTTCGCGAAGAATGCGCAGAATCGAGGGCGCGGCATAAACACGAAGCGGCTGCAACTCGCGCAGCAACAAAAGACCGACCACGTGGTCCAGATCCGCGCTCCCCAGCACCACGCCCGCGATGGGCGAATCGCGCGGCCCGCGAGGATGAAGCTCTCGAGTAGCCTCGATTTGAGAAGGAAGGTCCGGAGAAGCTCCGGCAAGAAACCACGTAACGCCATCGGCGCTCAGCGCAAGCTGAGCCTGCGTGCGCGCTTTGCCGATGAACTTATTCTGACGGTCGTTTCCGCGGGCATTATCGCGCACCGCCGAACAATTTCCGCAGCCGCAATTCCACTGGGGGAATCTCCCCCCGGCTGCCGAACCGAGGATGCGCAGATGCATCGCGGGTTAGAGTTTCGCGCTTGCGTAGGAGTTGATTTCGCAGCACAAGAGAACTTCTTCGAAAACCGGAGCGGTCCAATTCATAAAAGTTCACCTTCGTGGGACTGGATTTTTCCCCGCCGGCACCCCAGCGCAGCGGATCTGATCGCTAGAGCATACCATCGCCGGCCATGGTTTGGAACCGGGAAGGCTTCACTTCTCATGGCCCGAATGGGGGACGAACTGGGCGCGGCTTGTGGAGGCCCTGTTGGACGACACTTAGGAATCAATGGGTTAGGTAAACCGCTCGTGGAGCATGTGGTTGAGGAAAACAAAAAACCCTCCGCTGCCGCGGAGGGGGAGATAGCGAATAGCCGACAGCCAGCGCTCTCACGGGCGCCTAGTTGAAATTAATCACACCAAACACACCGTCCAGATTGTTGTCGGGACCGGCGGTGTAGAAGAGCTGATTCGTGGCGCCGTTGTCCGCGGATCCGCCTCCGAACTCAATCCCCCAAAGCTGATTAATGTGGATCGGTTTGCTCGCGGAATTCTCAATTGTGCCAACGAGCGCACCGGTCGTCGGATTGAAGCCGTTGATCGTTCCGCTGTTGGTGTTGTTGCTGATGAGCAGAGTATTGCTAAGCGGGCCGAAGTTCTTAGGCGCAACCGCGAATCCCCAGGGCTGATTGAGCGGCTTGCCCTTGATCAGGGTCTTCACGAAAGTTCCGTTTTCGTCAAAGATGTCGATGTATCCGCCAGCCTTGCCGTTTTGCGCCGCGAACGCGACATAGACTTGTCCACCGATATCCTGGATGCCGAAAGGCGCAAACCCGGCCGGAAGGCTGGTATCGGTGAACGAGTTCACGAGCTTGAATGTGCCGTTATAGACATCGACCTTGTTCTTGGCGAAGTCGGCCGCATAAATCATGTTGCCGGAGGCATGGCTGGTAATAGCAAGACCGGTATACATCGCACCGGAAGCTGAGTTATTCACGCCGATCAGCGCATTGTTGGGATCGAAGTCCGACCAGCCGCTGATGGTGCCATCCAGAGTGGCGAATAGGAACGCCGATGTCCAGCTGTCGATCTGGAATTCCGACGATCCGTTGTAAACGATGCCGGTAGGCGATCCCAGGCCCTTACCGGAACCGGGTGGAATGGTGACCACCAGACTCTGCTTGACGCCTGCGCCGGTGTAGAGAGTAGAAAGTCCGGAGCCCGCATCGCTCAGCCAGAAGGCACCACCGGGACCGTAGGCCAAGCCCCATGGGTTGATGAGCTGCTTATCGGGCTTCTTGCCAGTATTCTTCACCAGTGCGGTCAATGTGTACTGCGCGGAGGCAACACTGGAAATCAGGGTCAACGCGAGGGCGAGATTGAGCAGGTTTCGAGGGAAAGTTCGTGACATAACGGGGAATCTCCTTTGGGACGATTTGATTGCGGCTCGGGACAGTTCCGCGCTCTCGCGCAGGAAACATTCCCGATCGACGGCCTGTCATAACTAATCTGGAAAAGCCCGAGCCTCAGGTCGAGACTGATGCTATTGAAGAGGTGGAATGGACTTGTCAGGCTGAAGTCAGTGATTTGTAAAATTATCGTCTCCCACCATGCGAACGGCGATGACGGGAGTGCCAAAGAATCAGGCAGAGGGGACTGCCGATTCCGCAGTTTTTGCGCGTGAATACAATGTCAGGGAGATAAGCGGGATCGGTCTTTACTGGGCGGCTTCGAGCATTCCTTTTTCGGCTTTTTCCTGACACTCGATGCAGTGCCGGGTCCAGGGAACGGCTTCCAGCCGTTTGGCGTTGATCTCTTTGCCGCAGGAAACGCATTCTCCGAAGCTGCCTTCGCGTATGCGCGCCAGCGCGCCTTCCACCATATTGAGCAACTGGCGGTCGTTATTGCTCTGGCTGAAGAGGAACTCCTTCGTGTAGGAGCTGGCGGCGCGATCGGCAACGTCCTGCGTGGCTTCTTCGTCGGCAGCGCGTCCGTCCTGCTGATTGCGAGTCACCATGTGCCGCAATTCCTGCTGCCGCGTTTCCAGTCTTTTCTTGAAGCTTTCCAGTTTTTTCTTTTCCATGATTGTGCCTGCCGTGAAGCCTAAGTCTCGCACGGCAGATTCGTCTCTCTAAAAGTCAAACCTATATGGTATGCGTCGATTGGAGAACGCGTCAACTGGGACAAAATGAGTGAAAGTGATTGAGAAGGGAACGCCGCCGACGGTATTCCGCGTTAGCACTCCTACTCCTCTTCCTCCTTCACCTCGCCGCGTTCCGCTTTCGCCTTCTCGATAATTTTCTCCTGCAACTGCGCCGGAACCGTGTCGTAGTGGTGCATTTCCATGTTGAAGCTGCCGCGGCCCTGCGTCATCGACGTCAGCTCCACGCCATAGGTCAGCATCTCCGACATGGGAGCCTCTGCCTTCACAATCGTGTTGCCGCCCTTGTTGTCCATGCCCTGGATGCGCCCGCGACGGCTGTTCAGGTCGCCCATGATCGTGCCGGCAAACTCGTCGGGCACCGTGATTTCCACCGTCATGACCGGCTCAAGCAGCGTCGGCTTGGCCACTTCCATCGCTTTCTTGAACGCGATGCGTCCCGCCATCTGGAACGACAGATCGTTCGAATCCACATCGTGATACGACCCGTCGTAGAGGATCACGCGGAAATCGACCATCGGAAATCCGGCCAGATAGCCACGCGCCGCTGCGTCCCTGATTCCCTTTTCGACAGGCGGGATATAGTTCTTCGGAATCGCTCCGCCGAAAATGTCGTTGACGAACTCGAACTCCCCGCCGCGCGGCAGCGGCTCCATCTTTAATTTTGCAGTCGCCATACTGCCCGTGGCCGCCGGTCTGCTTCTTGTGCCGTCCCTGCACATCGGCTTTGCCGCGAATTGTCTCGCGATACGGCACCTTCGGCGCCTTCAGCACCACTTCCGCGTGGTAACGCTTCTTCATCTTCGAGACCACAACTTCAATGTGCTGCTGCCCCGTTCCCGCGATCAGAAATTCCTTCGTCTGCGGATCGCGGAAAAAGCGCAGCATGGCATCTTCTTCCATCAGTTTGTGCAGGCCCACACCCAGCTTGTCTTCGTCGGCGCGTGTCTTCGGCTCGATCGCAAACGTGATCGCGGGCTCCGGCAGCTTCACATGCGGATATTGAATCGGCGCGTTTTTATCGCCGAGCGTGTCGCCGGTCAGTGTCTCTTTCAGTTTCGCGACCGCGCCAATATCGCCCGCATGCAATTCCTGGATGGGGATCATGGTCTTGCCCTGCACCACGGAGATATGTGCAAATTTCTCCTGCCGTATTGCGGTTGAAATTCTGCAGCGAGGCGTCGTTCTTAAGAACTCCCGAGAAAACTTTGAAATAAGAAATGCGGCCGGAGAAAGCGTCCGACAAGGTTTTGAAAACATAGACCGAGGCCGGTTCGTTGTCCGTTCCCTTGCGCTCGGCGGGAGTACCGTTGCCGCCGACCGGCTCGCCCGTGATCACATGATGCTCATTCGCCGCCGGCGTGTAGTCGATAATGAAGTCCATCAGCTCGTCGACGCCAATATTGCCCAGGCCGGATGTGAACAGCACCGGGAAAAGTTTGTCCTCGCGAATCGCTTCATGCAGCGCCGGAACCAGGTGTTCTTCGGGAATGGTTCCGGTCGCGAAGTACTCTTCCATCAACTCGTCTTTGCCTTCGGCGACCAGTTCGACAAGCTTCTCGTGCGCTTCTTTCGCAGCGTCCGCCAGATTCGCCGGAATCGGCCCTTCCTTGCCCTTGCCGCTTCCGCCCATCTCGTACGTATAAGCCTTCATCCGAACCAGGTCGACGACCCCGGTCAGATTCTTTTCGCTGCCGATCGGCAATTGCAGCAGCGTGATGGCGCGGCCAAACGCCGCGGTCAGCGACTCCAACGCGCGTCGCGTCGGCGCGGTCGCGATCCATGCGGTTGACCACGATCATGCGCGGCAAATTAATCTCTTCGCAGTATGCCCAAACGCGCTCGGTCACGACTTCAACGCCGGCCACGCCGTCGACCACAACCAGCGCCGCATCCACAACCGGCAACACCATTTTCGCCTCGTGGACAAACATGTTGAACCCAGGCGTATCCAGCAGGTTCAGCTTGTTTTTACCCCACTCCACGACCGCCAGGCCGGTCGAAATCGACATCTTGCGGGCAATTTCTTCTTCGTCATAATCGGTGGTTGCGGTGCCGTCATCGACGTGGCCGAAACGCTGCGTGGCACCGCTGGTTTGGAGCATGGCTGAGACGAGTGTGGTTTTTCCCGCATGTCCATGCCCGACCAAGGCAAGGTTGCGGAGATTGGCTCCTTCGTAAACTTTCACGGGTTGTCTCCTTCGAGAATTACGTAGGGACAGCCGCCTTCGGCTGTCCGCGGAGCCAAGCTCCGCAGATCGCTGACGTACCGCAACCGCGGGATGGGGAAACTCCGGCTGGGCCGTATCTTAAAGAAGAGAGCTGGTACAGGCCAAACGCGGCATCGCCTGCGAAACTTCCGATCCTAACACAGGCATTGGGGAGGCTCAAGGAAGGCGCTCATGGGCTGCGTGTTTGTCAGGTTTGCGAGCGGCATGATAATGTCGGGCATCGGGGATCGACAATCGCTGTGTGAGACTGCTTTTCTTTGCCGGCGCGTGAGCCGGCTTGAGAAAAAACGCAGTCGGCAAACGCAGTCCAGGAAAAATTCATCCTAAACGAGGAGGAGTGAGACCATGAAGAAGAAGGCTGTGTTGTTGGTCATGCTGGCGGCGTGCGTGCTGCCGCTCTTTGCGGAAGACAAAGAGATGAAGGAAACCGAGAGAATCGAAGCGGCCGCGACGGTGATGAAAGAAATTCTCGGCATGCCAGAGGGCATCCCGAAGGATCTGCTGAACAAGGCGGATTGCATTGTGATTTATCCGTCGGTGAAGAAAGCGGCGTTTATCGTGGGCGGCAGCTATGGTCGCGGACTGATCACGTGCCGCAAAGGGCCGGATTTTTCGGGATCCTGGAGCGCGCCGGCCATGTTCGCGCTGGAGGGCGGAAGCTTTGGTTTCCAGATCGGAGCGCAGGCCACGGATTTTGTGCTGCTCGTCATGAATGAATCGGGGGCAAAGTCCGTGCTGTCGAGCAAAGTGAAGCTGGGCGCAGACGCCTCGGCGGCGGCGGGACCGAAGGGCCGGGACACATCGGCGGAGACCGACGTCGTCATGAAAGCAGAGATCCTTTCTTATTCTCGCGCGCAGGGATTGTTTGCCGGCGTGTCGCTGGAAGGCTCGACGATGCGATCCGACGACGGCGGGAACAAGTCGCTGTACGGCAAGGAGCTGAGCGCGAAAGAAATTGTGCGCGAGGGAAAAGTAGTGGCACCGCCGTCGGCCGCGCGGCTGCTGGCGATCCTAAGGAAAGCCTCGCCGCACCATGTAGTGAAGTAGAAACGCAGGAGTTCTCCTTATGTCATCCAGGTGACTATTTGTGCCCCAGGTTCGCGCCCGCCTTTCGGGCGCTAACCTGGGCCAGCTGTCATCCTGAGCGAAGCGGGGTAAGCGAAGCGCAGCCCCGCGCAGTCGAAGGACCCCTACCCCCTCAAACAAATTCCCGAACGCCGCAAGGCATTCTCCCGACGCGACATCGGCCGTCGCGTCCGCCCACCACTACCGTCTTTTGCAGTCCTTCAAGATTAGCGCGCAGATCTGATCGGCGACTTCTTCCCTGAGTTCGGCGTGCTGAATCATCAGCCGCATGTAAATCGCTCCGTAGAGTGAGTCGAGAATGAGATCGAGATCGGTATTGCGGGCGAGTTCGCCATGTTCGATGGCCGCCTGAAGACGTTTGTAAGCCTGGCGGCGGCGCGGCCACAAGAAGCGCTCGCGGAAAGCCTCAAGCAACTCGGGGTCGGATTGTCCTCCGGCCAGAAGTGCAACCACCACCTTGCCTCGCTCCGACCGGAGTATGCGGATCAGGCGGCGCATCTGACCTGCCATATCGTTGCGTAGCGAACCAGTGTCGGGGAACTGGAGTTCGTCCTCGGCGCTGATAGCGAAGGCATCGGCCACCACGGCGGCCTTGCTGGGCCACCAACGGTAAACGGTCGCTTTGCTGACATTGGCGTCGGTGGCAATGGCCTCAATGCTGAGTTCGGAAAACCCACCTTGCTGGCGGAGTAGCTTCAGAGTGCTGCGCAGAATGGCTCGGCGCGACTGCTCGCTGCGGGGGCGTCCCGGCGGACGCTTGCCATTATTACCATTGTGTAAAGCGGCGGCTGCGGCCGTGGTTTGCGCCATAGGGAAAGTCTAATATAATTTAAATCCGAAACGTACTGTTTTGAATCCGAATTAAAATCCGGCCGGGCACATAAGCCGGAACTTTCCCTTGGAGCGGGCTTTCGGGCCGGCATCTAAGATTGCCGGAACCAGTTCTTCGGGCGTAGAACGGTAGTGGTTAGGGCAGTATCGAATTTTGGCAGTAGTTGCAAGCCTATGTGGATAGTTGCATTAGCGCTTCGCCGGCCGTACACGTTTGTGGTGATGGCGTTGCTCATCATCATTCTGACGCCCATCACCATTCTGCGCACTCCCGTCGACATTTTCCCCGACATCAATATCCCCGTGATCAGCGTGGTATGGAACTACGACGGGATGTCGCCGAGCGAGATGGCGGACCGGATTGTGAGCAATTCCGAGCGCGGATTCACGGTCACGGTCAACGACATCGAACATCAGGAGTCGCTGGCGGTGCCGGGAAAAGCCGTGATCAAGATCTTCTTCCGGCCCAACGTCAACCTTTCCATGGCGATGACGCAGGTGACGGCGATGTGTCAGACCGTGCTGCGGGGATTGCCGCCGGGCACAACGCCGCCCCTGGTAATTACTTACACGGCATCCACAACACCCATAGTGCAGCTAGGGTTGAGCAGCAAGGTGCTCCCGGAGCAGCAGTTGTTCGATCTCGGCAATAACTTCCTGCGCACGCAGTTGACCACGGTGCAGGGCGCGGCCACTCCCTACCCTTACGGCGGCAAGCCGCGCCAGATTCAGGTGGATCTCGATCCCGCCAAGCTTCAGACCTACGGGCTGGCGCCAGCCGACATTGTGAACGCAGTGGCGGCAGAGAATCTGATTTTCCCGGCGGGAACGACGAAGATCGGATCCACGGAATACAACGTGGAAATGA
>CAWDPB010000074.1:0-9775 GCA_963804075.1 uncultured Acidobacteriaceae bacterium
TCGTGTTATGTTGGACCAGTATTTGCTGAGCAGCGGTTCCGGAGTGTACTGACCGAGGACGAGGTGTGTGGCCGGAACGGACAGAAGATCGGACGCGCAGCGTCGAAGAATCGATAGAAAAATTGAGGATCATAAACTGTGAGCCCGAAAAACATTGACCAAATCTGAAGTGGCAGACGGCAAGAACCCCGAAAAGCCAGCCGCAACGATGTTTGACCAGCAGGTCGCGGCGGCGCGACACTGGTTCGCAAGCCCCCGTTTTTCGGGATTATCCGGCTTTACTCGGCGCAGCAGATAGCCGAACAACAAGGCACGATTCGCGGCGACTACACCGTGGCGCGGCAGGCGGCAGAGGAATTCTACACGCGCCTGCGCGAACTGTTCGGGCAGCGGAAGCAGATCACGACGTTCGGCCCGTATTCGCCGGGACAGGCCGTCATGATGAAGCGCATGGGTATGGAGGGAATCTATCTTGGCGGCTGGGCGACATCGGCAAAAGGCTCAGTGAACGAGGATCCTGGGCCGGATTTGGCGAGCTACCCGTTGAGCCAGGTGCCGGACGAAGCCGCAGGGTTGGTGCGGGCTCTGCTTGCCGCCGACAAGAACCAGCATTTTGCACGCGCGCGAATGACGGAGCAGCAGCGCAAGGCGACTCCGGTGGTCGATTTTCGTCCTTTTATCATTGCGGACGCCGACACGGGTCACGGCGGAGATGCGCACGTGCGCAATCTGGTGCGCCGGTTTGTCGAAGTTGGAGTGCCGGGATATCACATTGAAGATCAGAAACCGGGCGCGAAAAAATGTGGCCATCAGGGCGGCAAAGTGTTGGTGGCGGAAGATGAGCAAATCCGGCGGCTCAATGCAGCCCGCCTGCAACTGGATATCATGCGCGTGCCGGGGATAATCGTGGCGCGCACGGATGCCGAATCGGCGACATTCCTTGAAAATCCAGCGACGAGCGCGACCAGCCGTTCGTTCTCGGCGCGACCAATACCGACCTGCCAAGTTACCGCGTGGGATATTTAGCCATTCTGAAAAAGCTATCGGAACTGGGAGCCGAGGAAATCCACGGACATTTATTGTTCGCGGTATCGGAGATCGAGTATCAGGCCGCATTCGCGTGGCTGGAAAGGGCCGGGCTGATACCGGCGATTCAGATGACGGCGCAGGCGCTCCGCAACGCCACGCCGCCGGAGATGGAAGCGGCGCTCGACAAGATGGACACACTTTACATGGAAGCGTGGCAGGCGGAGGCCAAGCTGAAGACGTTTGGCGGCGCCGTGGCCGACGCCATGCAGGCGCGTGTGGACGATGGCGAGCGCTTTGACATGACCATCGAAGAGTGGCACGAGTTTGCCAAACGGGCTTCCTTCTATGAGGTCCGCGAGCAGGCGCGGGCGATGGGAATCCATCAGGTCTGGGATTGCGAGCTGCCGAAGACTCCCGAAGGGTTCTATCAGGTGCAGGGCGGACTCGATTACGCGATTGCGAAATCGCTGGCGGCGGCGCCCGTTTGCCGACTTGCTGTGGATGGAGACCAAGACCGCCGATCTGGAGGACGCGGAAAAATTCGCACATGCGATCCATGCACAATATCCCGACAAGATGCTGGCCTACAATTTGTCGCCGTCGTTCAACTGGGACACGACTGGGATGTCCGAGGAACAGATGCGACGATTCCCGGAGGAACTGGGCAAGTTCGGCTTCGTCTTCAACTTCATCACCTATGGCGGGCATCAGATCGATGGTTTGGCCGCGGAGGAATTCGCAACCGCGCTCAAGCAGGACGGCATGTTGGCTTTGGCGCGCCTGCAGCGCAAGTTCCGTCTGCTGGAGTCGCCGTATCGCACCCCGCAGACGCTGGTCGGAGGGCCTCGCCTGGATGGCGCGCTGATGGCATCATCCGGACGCACGGCTGCGACCAAGGCGATGGGCAAGGGATCGACGCAGTTCCAGCATCTGGTGCAAACGGAAGTTCCACCGCGGCTGCTCGAAGAGTGGCTGGCGGCTTGGGGTGAGCACAATCAATATCCGGCCAAGATTCGTGTCCAGCTGCGCCCACATACAGCCGGCTCGGAACTGCTGGAGTTGACGGTGTTCAGCGGGACCGATCAGGAGAAGCTCGCGAATGTAATTTTCGCGAGCCTCCAGGATCGGCGCGGACGCAACTTCCTATCGGTTCGCGACCAGAACATTACCGATGCCCTTCCGCAAGAAGCGGCTGATGACGCTGACGCAGTTGTTCCTGATCCATCGCTACTCGGCCAGTGCGGTGCATTACGTCATCCCAACGGAAGACAACCGGCACCAGGCGCAAAAGATGAAGCGCATGGGAATCTTCTCCGATGTGCACACAGAAATCGGGCAGATCATCGTGGCGCAGGTCAGCAAGGAAGGCATGGCCGAGATGGTGAAACCGGACCGGATTCGTCTTCTGGAGATGATTCACAAGAAATGGCCAGGGCCGGAAGAGGCCTCTAAAGGAGGCCTCTCGGACGAAGATTTATTTCGCACGGAAAGGGCCGACGAGTTGATGCCGTCGGGCGACTGAGAGAGCAACCACAACTGACTAAAATCAAAGCGACGGCTCTGGCGCATGCCGGAGCCGTTTCTTGCTTTATGGGCCGAGAGGCTCCAGCACAGAAGGGTTGGGCAATTCCGCCACCAGAGTAATCAATAGAGCATTACTTTCATAATTGACTGCAATCATAATAAACATATGGATATTACATGTAACAGATATGCCTCAACGGCGTTGGACTTCCGTAACAAAAAACTGGCCTTATTCCCCCACTAAAGTGGGGCTCGCTGGGTTAGAATGACAAGTCCTCTGGGAATATAGGGGCTTTCCCCGATACCCGTTGGCTTAACCGAATGACACGAGGTTTCAAGATCGCGACGCGCCTGCTGAAGATTTGCGCGCTGGTTGCCGTCCTGGCCGGCGTGCATGGCACCGCGTTTGCGATACACAATATCCCTCGCATCCAGCGACGGCACCATCTTTGGGCGCGTCCGCATCGCATCGTGCACCGGATGCGCACGGTTCTCTGGAATCCGCTCTTTCCGCCGACGCACGATTCCCTGCTTCGCCAGAATGAAGAAATCGACCGCGACGCACTTCCGCGCATAGAGGACGATGCACAACTGGAAGAGTTGAAGGCGTCGCACGAATTGGTACCGATTGAAGAGAGCGAGACCCTGCGGATTGAACACGGGCTCGACCCGTCGCGGCGGTATTGCCGCCCATGGACGCGTGACTTCGTCCAGGATCTTTCGGAGCTTTACCACGAGCGCTTCCACGATCAGATTCAACTGAATTCGGCGGTGAGAACGGTGAAGGTGCAGAAGAAGCTGCGCCGACGCAATCGCAATGCGGCTCCAGCGGAAGGCGAAACGGCTTCGTCGCATCTTGCCGGCATTACCGTTGATCTCCAACGGCGCGGCCTGACCAAGGATGAGATTCGCTACATCGAGTATTACCTCTTCTATCTTCACGCCCTCGGCCTAGTGGAAGCGGAAGAAGAAAGCCGCCACTGGTGCTTCCATATCATGGTCTCCGAGCGATATGCGGATTGGCGGCAGAACCAGGCGTTGTTCCCGCAGCATCCGGCCGAAGAAACGGGCGGCGCGGTTGCGGCTAGCAACTGACTCCCTTCCCAATCGCTGAATCGCGACCCGATGCAAACGATGTTACAGCAGCTATCCCCGCAGCCTTGACAGAGCACGTGTGCCCACTCATAATCAGCCCATATTCTGAGTATGCGTATCTATCGACATTTCGAGAGCCACAGCAAGATAGTTGGTTTACTCAGTGACCTGACTCCGATCCTGCCGCAGCGGCGAGGGGTGAAAACCTTGACGGCCATTGCCGTTGTAATAGGTTTTCTGCTGCTCCTGCTTCCTTCCGCTGCAAATCAGCATGGCATCCCACTGGCCTTCGTCTTGCTTCCGGTTCTCCTCTTTGGAACTGTCTATCTCCCGCGTAAGCTGGCTCCGGTACGAAAAACGAACAAAGTTCTTCCTCATCAAGCACCTGCTTTAGCATCGCTCTTTCAGCGCCCTCCTCCTGTCTTTGCATAAACATCGCGAAATCTGAAACTGGTGTACATAGCGGTTCGACGTGGCCCTTGTGCACCGTTTAAGCCCTATCTATTGACGATTTAGCTCGCGAGAGCGGAGGTATGCCATGGATTTTAGTGGTATCGGCGCTGTGTATTTGATCATCTTCGTTGTTGTTGCATACGTATTACTTCTTTGGAACCGGCATCGCGCCAAGCGCCGAAGGAAGAGCGGTTTCTATCGCACATCTTCATCTGTCGGAAATGTCCTCCTAGAGATGCAAAAGTTTGCCCATCCGTCTGTGGAACACGTTCTGCAGCAAAAGCTCGACGAGAGGGAGGACGAGGATGACGAAGGCGGCCCAAAGGATCCGACAGAACACTTGCGACGGAGCCTGAAGCGAATACGGAACGGAGAGAAAATCGACAACCTAAAAGTGTTTCGTCCACCACCGGACTAAACAGTCCTTGATGATTGCCGTTATCGGGCATGGGTGTTGAAAAGCTCGCTTACAGGAGCTCCGAATTCGGGGATACTTGCGCGGCTGTTTAACCCCCGTTTGTCGTACAATCGGTGTTTACCAAAAACTCTACAGGAGCACCCATGCGCACCCTACTGCATACGTTTGGCTTGGTTCTTTTCGGTTCCCTGCTTGCCGCTGCACAGGCAGCATCGCCGGCAACACCGGCTCATAAGGCGGGCGACGCGGTTTCCGGCGACCCCACTGCCATTATTCACACCAGTGCCGGCGATCTGCACTGCACACTGTTTCCGAAGATTGCGCCGATTGGCGTGGAGAACTTCATCGGTCTTGCCAAGGGCACCAAGGATTGGACCAGTCCTGTCACGCACGATAAAAAGCATGGCGTTCCTCTCTATGACGGAACCATCTTCCATCGTGTGATTCCCGAATTCATGATTCAGGGCGGCGATCCCGCAGGGAGCGGCATGGGCGATCCTGGCTACAAATTTAAGAATGAAACATCGTCCAGCGTCGGGTTCGATCGCCCGGGACGCCTCGCCTACGCGAATGCCGGGCCGGGGACGAACGGATCGCAGTTTTTTATCACCGAAGTGCCCTACCCGAGCCTGAATGGCGGCTATACCATTTTCGGCCAATGCGATGACGCCGCGGTTGCACTGGTAAAGAAGATTGCCCGTATGAAGCGTAACGGCAACGACTTTCCGGCCAGCCCGGTAAAGATCACACACATTGAGATCCACGAGGCCGGCTCAGCCTCCGCGAAACCTGCGGCCAAGCCCACCGCGTCGAAACCGGCGGCGTAACCGGTAGCCGAGCGTTAACCCAATACCGAAAGCAATCCGAAGGGAGCCTATGACCCGCACACCCGGCACCTATGCCGTATTTGAGACCAGCGAAGGCACGATCGTTTGCCGTCTTTTTGAGAAGGACGCGCCCAAGACTGTCGCCAATTTTGTCGAGCTCGCCGAAGGCCAACGCGAATGGACGCATCCGGCGACACGCAAGAAAACAAAAGACCCTCTCTATCACGGAACCGTCTTCCACCGCGTCATCCCCGACTTCATGATTCAAGGCGGGGATCCGCAAGGGACCGGCTTCGGCGGGCCTGGCTATCAGTTTGAGGATGAGACCAAGGGATCGCCGCATCGTTTCGACAAATCGGGCAAGCTGGCAATGGCTAATGCCGGCCCTAACACGAATGGATCCCAGTTCTTCATTACGGTGGGAAATACGGATTGGCTCACCGGCAAGCACACCATTTTCGGAGAAGTGGTGGAAGGGTACGAAGTCGTCGAGAAGATCTCGAAAGTGCCGCGAAATCGCCAGGACCGGCCGAATAAAGACGTGGTTGTGAAGTCGGTGAAGATTGAGCGGTAAGCGGCTCGGGAGCTGGTTGGGCTGGTTTACAGTCTGCGGGCCGTACCGATACAATAGGTGGGTTGCCGTCAAGAGAAGGCCCGGCGGCTTTGGACAGTCTGAGAGTCGTGCGGCGGAAGGCTGTTAAGTTCCCTGCCTGCATTGTTCTACAGATCCTTAACCTCATTGAGAAGTGCGAGTTGGAACTGGGCCGCGGCCCTTAGGGAGTTTGGTTGTCATGACAATTTTGATCACAATCATTCACGTCATCGTCTGTTTCTTCCTGATTGCCGTGGTACTGCTGCAGAGTGGCAAGAGTGGCGACCTGGCCGCGGCTTTCGGAGGCCAAGGCAGCCAGACGGCATTTGGCCCGCGCGGGGCGGCGTCGGCACTTTCGAGAGCTACCACCTGGTCAGCCGTGATCTTCATGGTCACCTCAATCACACTCTCGATTTATGCCTCCAGACGGAGCGGCCCCTCTTCCGTGCTTTCGGGCGTGAAACCCACGCAGACCACGTCGCAGCCGAAGCCCGCTTCTTCGACGCCGCCCACCGTCCCACAAAATCAGGCACCAACTCAGAAATAGCCCGCAGCGAGTCAATGCGCAAGCCATAGGGCCAAGAGGATGCTCCAAGACACCTCTTGGCGCGCCGTCATGTTGAAGAATCACACAGGACGGTTGCACTTTTGCGGCTAGGCTAACATAGCCAATACAGCAGGACGGAACGACTTAGAACGATCTGTGGCGTAATAGCTTCCATGCCCGTCTCCTTCAACCATAAGACCCAAAACTAGTGTAGTGCGTCGAACAGATCGACCTTTATGAGTTCAAGTCGCGCGGTCTTTCTCTGCGTTCTTTGGGGATGTTCTCTGCGAACTTTGCGGTTAAACGCTTTATTTTCCTGCGCCATCGCACGCCATAGATAACAGTCGCTGTTTTCGGCGCACTACACTAGAGGTCGATGGCCTCATAACTTGAAAATTGCGGGCAGCTCTCTCCCCCAAACGAGAAGCCGCGCAATTTTGCTTTTCCCGAGTAAGACGCCCGCCCCATCTACCTTAGCCGCGGCGCCGGACCATCCCCCCGGTCCACCAATTTATGTTAGTGCCCTATTAACGACGCTCGTGTAAAATCTCCCCCGCTGTTAGTTTGGGTGCTACTTGCTCCGCCACTCGTCTATGTCCGTGGAAGAGCTGATCCGAGCCTGTGCCGAATCCAATGACGGCGCGGCGTGGCGGGAGTTTGTTGCGCGTTTTCAACGGCCCATCAGTCTTTCCATTCTTCGAATCGCTTACCAATGGGATGGCGTTCCGCAGCAGGTTGTCGACGATTTAGTGCAGGAGACCTATCTCAAGCTGTGCGCCGATAAGCTGCCCCTGTTGCTCGGATTCGCGGTGCGGCATCCGGAGGCTGCGGTGGGATACATGAAAACGATCGCGGTCAATGTTGCCCGCGATCACTTCAAGTCGCGTTATTCGCAGAAGCGTGGCGAGGGCGAAACGGATCAGTTTCCGGATGAGATTCAAATGCGGAATCAACGTGGAGGATTTGGCGGAGCGGATGCAGTGGAACGGGAAGTTCTTATAAAAGAGATCCATCGTTGTCTGGAAGACTGCTCGGCTGGGCCCGACCGGGAACGGGACTGCCTTATCTTCCGCCTGTATTACCAGCAAGGCATGACGGCGAAAGCGATTGCCGCTTTGCCGACCATCGGGCTGACAGCGAAGGGCGTTGAAGCGGCAATTTTCCGCTTGACTCGCCAGGTGCGGGAACAGGTTGTGGGTGCGGGGACGCAGAACTCGGCGGCGCCGTAGACAGGCAAAAAGGACTTCGCCAGCCGAATTCGTTTGGAAAGGAGAAGCTGATTTTGACACGGCCATTCGACAAGCATCTCGACGGCGCTGAGCTGGACAGGCTTATTTCGGTTGAGATGGCGCGGGTCTCCGATTCGGGGCAACCCTTGGAGCCAGCTCTGAGAGAAGCCCAGGGCCACGTTGAATCTTGCCCAGAATGCAGCCAGAAGCTGCGGATGCACCAGTCTGTACAGGGCGAGATTTCATGCATGCGAGCGCCCAATCCATCGCCGCCTACACGCCAGTGCATCGGAGATGCGGAGTGGCTGGATGTGTGTGCCGGGCTGTTACCGGATGCGACAACAAGAGAACTGATGAAACACGCGGCACAATGCGGCCACTGCGGGGCGTCGCTTAAGAAAGCGGCGGAGGCGCTCGCGGAGGAAACAACTCCCGGCGAAGAAGTACTGTTGGCGTCGTTGACCAGCGCGAACCAGGAGTGGCAAAGGGACATGGCCGCGACGTTGCGCAATCGCGTTGGAAGTCAAAGAGGCAACCAGAGGGGAAAAGAAGGCGCGCAGTGGTGGCAGGGGCTTTCCTGGCAGCGTCCGGCGTTTGCGGCTGCGGCAATCGCTGTGGCGGTTGCGGCGGGATGGCTGGGCTCACGGATGCTTCGCCCTCCTTCGGCTGACCTGTTGCTGGCGCAGGCCTACACGGAGCATCGGACAATTGAAATAAGAATTCCGGGTGCAAAGTACGCGCCGATGCGGGTGGAAAGAGGAGGGGGCGGATCGAGTCTGGACAAGCCACCGTCCCTGCTCAAAGCCGAAGCGACGATCGGCGAGAATCTGCGGAAGAACCCCGACGACCCCGCGTGGCTCGACGCGAAAGCGCGCGCCGACCTGCTCGATGGAAATTACGAATCCGCAATCAAGTCGCTGCAACGCGCGCTGGAGGCGCGGCCCGGCGATCCGCCTCTGCTGGCAGATTTGGGGTCTGCGTATTTCGTCCGCGCCGGTGCGGCGAACCGTCCAATCGATTACGGCAACGCCATCGAATCACTAAGCAGAGCGCTGGCAAAAGCGCCGGATAATCCGGTCGCCCTGTTCAATCGTGCAGTGGCGGAAGAGCGCATGTTCCTCTACACGCAGGCAATCGACGACTGGGAGCACTACCTGCGCATCGATCCACGAGGAGCGTGGGCGGAGGATGCGCGCCACAACTTGCAGCGAGTACAGCAACAACTGGCGGAAAAAGAAAAGCGTGCGGCGGCTCCTTTGCTTTCGCCGAAGGAATTTACGGCTGTAATCGAGGCGAATCGTGAAGAAGACATCGCAATGCTCGACCAGCGAGCCGAACATTACCTGGAGACGTCCATCCAGTCGTGGCTCCCGCAGGCTTATGGCGATCGCGGTAGTTCGCCGGCAACGGCCGCTGAGGCGGGTCAGGCCCTTCGAGATCTGGCCGAGATATTGCGAACAAGGCATGACGACACCTGGCTCTCCAACTTTCTGCAAAAACCGCCCGACCCGGCCGGGAACGAGGCTCTTCATGCCCTGCTTGCGAGCGATGAAGCACTGCACAGCGGGCGCTATGGCCTGAGCGTGGAGCTTGCGCAGAAATCGATAAGGGAGTTCCAGGTTTCAGGAAACCGCGCGGGCGCGCTTCGCGCCGACTTTGCCCTGATGCTGGCGCAGACTGTCGCACAGAAAACGAGCGATTGCTTAACGACCGCGGCCGCCGCATCCCCACTGCTCGAAGGCACCAGTTATCGATGGTTACAAACTCAAACTCTGATTCAGCTAGGGCAATGCCAGCGTGCGACATCGCAGATGGAAACAGCACTGCGGAGTGCGTCAAAAGGCATCGAGTCGGCAAAACGTTTCCACTACTCTGAACTTCAACTCCGGGCGACAGCGTTTGCGGCAGGATACCAGTCCGACACGGACAGCGCCGGTCGGGGAATGCGGAATTTGATCGACGGTCTGGCCATTTTTTGGCAGACCGACGCTTCCAACGTACGAGGCGGAAATCTCTACACTGTTCTTGAAGCAATACGTACGTATTAAGGATGCAAAAAAC
>CAWDPB010000075.1:0-10876 GCA_963804075.1 uncultured Acidobacteriaceae bacterium
CAATCTCCAGAAACCTTAGTCCACGCCGTCCTAGCGCCAATCCGGGAACTTTTCTAATCAGGAACGTTTTGGCGGACAGCGTGCACCTTTGGGTATGCAATCACGGAGAGAATTGTGGCAGCTCGTATCCCGGCAATCGAAGGCAACTCGGCAACGACGGCGGTCGCCTTGTCGAATTCGCCAGGCGCGGGCAAGGCGCAAAGCACATCTTTCCTGGACATGCTTGCAAAAGCAACGGACAACGCGCAGCCTTCATCGGCCCTCCCTCTCGTCGTCGAACCGCGTCCCAAGGAAACTACGCCCACGAAAGCCGGAAACGGATATCGGGGCAGTGCCAAGAGCGGTTCCGCGACGCAACCCGCAGCGAGTCCGCTTTCTTTCACAAGTGCTCAACTGCCGCAGCTCTCAGCGCAGGACTTGAGTGTCGCCGCGATGCCGATGCGCAGCGTGACGACTCCCACGGTTGTTACGACAGGAGCTTCCGATTCGGCTGCAGACTCTGCCTCCGACTCCCCCTCGGATTCCTCTTTTCCAGATTCGGTCAAACTCGGTCAGGTTCTGGAAGTCAATGCTGGCAAAATGGCGACCTTTGTGCCTTCATTCGCGGCGCCTTCGGTTTTTGCCGGAGGAGTTCGACAGCTTTCGGGTAGTAAAGCAAACTCTGACGATCACTATATCCATAGCGCGAGTGCTGATACCGAAACTGGCACAAGTGTTGGGACGGCCTTGGAAGCAACGTCTGCCGCGAAAGATGGAACGTTTACAGTGCCAAAAGAGGAGACGACTGCGGGAACAACGACTTCAGCTACCCCAACCGATGCAAACGTCACCACCGATGCGGCCACAACCGAGGATGCAACCACGACAAAGGGTGTGTCCAATACCACGGGTGTGATCGCGGATATAATCCATGCCGCAAACGCAGAGATAGAGCTTAGCGTCCCCATCAGTGCGACCCATGGCGGAAGCGCCGGGCTAATCGAAGACACGAAATCCGCGGGACAGGACGTAGCGAAAACAACGGCGAGCGTTCCGCCAAGTCCTATGGGCTCGCGCTCCGTGCCGACCGCGTCTGAGATCGCGAAACCTAAGCAGGAACTACCGTCCGCCGGTGAAGAAGTCCCAAGAACATCTGCGGATGCATCCCCCTCCCGTACCATCGACCGCGATCTGTCGTCTACGTCGGATGCCCATAAGCCGGCAAAGCAAAGCACCGATATTGCAGCCGATGCGGTCCGTCCACAACCGACACCACTGTCGGTCGAAATCACAAAATCTGGTACGCCATCGACCATTGCCGCTGGGCCACAATCTGTGGAATCTCACGGCGGTTCACAGTCGTCTGGAGACGATAAGTCCGATCACGGCGCCAAACACGAAGGCAGCGCCTCGCCTGCGGGCCTTGGTCCGGAAAGCAAGGATCTTCAATCGGCTGGCAGCCCGCTCGTTTTTGGCGACGCGATCAGCGCCCAGAGCCTGGATGGGAGTGCACTCAAGGGAACGGTTTCAGTGGCAACGCCGCTGAATCAGACCGCTCCATCCCAAGCCAATGAAAGCGTGCAATCGGGCCTGCCGCATAACAGCGATCGGATAGAACAGCAACAGCAGTCGTTGGAAGCGCTCATTTCCCCTTTTCAATCCGCGAAGCTGACAGATCGAGGCGGACAATCCGAGCTCCACGTCGGTTTTCAAGCCGGTGAATTTGGAAACGTGGACATTCGGACGTCGATTCTTCGCAACCAGGTGACGGCTGAGATTTCAGTGGAGCGCGGCGACTTGCACAATATGCTCGCAGTGGATCTGCCGCACCTTAAAGAGAAGCTCGCGAGCCACTCGGTTGCGGAGGCGAACATCGTTCTCAACAACCAGTCGGGCGGTTCTTCCTCGGATTCGAGGCAGGCATATCGGCGGTTCACGGAAGCGTCGCAAAGTTCGGCGTCTCACGCGGTCGAGGTGGATTCGCTGCCGGAGATCGCCGGGATCACGGAATCGCAGACTCCATCTTCGCAATTGGATGTTCGCATGTGACAGTGCAAAAGTTGCAAGCACGGACCATAAGGAGGGAAATTCAATGATTGCCATGCCACTTACAACGACCCAGACGACCGGAACGACTGGAACCTCTGGCTCGACCAGCACTACATCGCCCACGTCGACGGCGCAAAGTGCCGAGTCGACATTTTTGAGTCTGCTGGTGACCGAAATGCAGTCGCAGGATCCCACATCCCCCATGGATCCGCAGCAGATGGTCGGGCAGATGTTGTCCATGAATGAGCTCAATGAGCTGATCTCAATCAATCAAACGCTGCAGACAGCTCTAGGAACGCCTTCGTCGTCTTCAGCGTCTTCGCAGTCCAGCACAGCGGCTACCACATCTCTGACAGGAGCACACTAATGTCGTCATTTTCAATCGCACTCTCTGGCCTCTCCGCAAGTTCGGACGCCCTGAACATCATCTCGAACGATCTTGCCAACCTGAACACGGTGGGATTCAAAGATCAGGAGGCCAGCTTTTCGGACCTCTTCTATCAGAACCTTGGGACCAACGGTTCGGGGGACCCAATCGAGGAGGGCCTGGGCACGCAGATCGGCTCGGTTTCAACGAACTTTGCCGTCGGAGGAACTGTACAGCAAACAGGCGTCCCCTCGAATGTGGCGATCACCGGGAACGGCTTTTTCATCGCTCAGGCCCCCAACGGCGATCTTAGCTATACCCGAGCCGGTAATTTCGGCGTGAATACAGAGGGTGAGCTGGTCACGAATTCCGGCGCCACCGTTCTCGGATATCCCGCCGTAAACGGAGTGGTCAACACCGGAGGCGGTTTGGGTGGGCTGTACGTTGGTTCCAATCTTGTGAGCCCGCCGAGCGCGACGACCACGATGCAGATGCAAACGAACCTGAATGCCGACGCCGGGACTGGAGGTACTTTCTCTACTCCAATGACTGTGTACGATTCGCTCGGCAACTCGCACATTTTGTCTGTCAACTTCACCCAGACCGCAACCGGGACCTGGGGCTACCAGGTCACGCTGCCTGCGGCCGACACAGGCGGCACGGGCAATCCGACCGTGGTCGCGAGCGGCACGATGACCTTTGACGGCAATGGAAATCTGACTGCGCCAACCGGCTCGATTGCAATCCAGATTCCAGGTCTTGCCGATGGCGCGTCGACGATGAACGTCACCTGGAACCTGACAAGCAACACTGGCACTCCGCTGATAACCCAATTGGCATCTCAGAGCGCCACCTCAGCCGTAAACGAGAACGGATATGCCAACGGCACACTCCAGAGCTATCTGGTTGGTCCCGATGGCACCATTCAAGGCACATTCAGCAACGGCCAGACTCAGGCCCTCGGACAGATTGCACTGGCGAATTTCGCCAACGATCAGGGTTTGGAATCCGCTGGCAATAACAGCTACACGCCAACTCTGGCATCCGGAGCCGCAGTCGTGGGTGTTCCGAATGCCGGTGGACTGGGAACACTGACTGGCGGAGCACTGGAAATGTCGAACGTGGACATTTCTTCGGAGTTCACGAACCTGATCGTGATTCAGCGTGGATTCGAGGCCAATGCCAGAATGATTACGACGCTCGATTCCATCGAGAGCACAACCACGAACCTGCAAGCGCAGCCTGGTAATTAACGGCTAGTGTGAGCCACTGATTAGAGGACCCGCGGGCGTGATGAACAATCGCGTTCGCGGGCCATATTTCTACTTTCGCTCTAATTCCCAATGCTTTGGGGCCATTGTACGGGCGTAACCCCCGATGCCCTAAGTTATTGGCAATGCACGGTCTGCCCCTCAGGGTTAGACCGGCTGTTCGCCCGCCCGCTAGGTCTCGTAATTGCATTCCTTGTGTGTGCGGTGGTCCATCACTTTTGGGCCACCGCGCGCTCTCCGGCTTTTTCAATCAGCTCGATTCGAAGAGTCGACCGCTGAGAGAAGTAACAGTTGCCGCGGGGCTGTGGACGACACACAAGGACCACGATAGTGATCCAGGCACAATCAAAACCGGAGGAACGACTTGCCCAGCCCGTGGATCCGGCTCAGGATGCTGCGGAACGTTTTGGCTGGTTGCCCTGCTGCGCGTCGCTGGAAATTCCGATTTGCAACTTCACGTTGGGAGATCTCCTGCGTTTGAAAAAAGACACCGTCTTAACGACGGCGATTCGGAGCACAGAAGACCTCCCACTCCGCGTCAATCACCGTCTTGTTGCCTGGATCCAATTCGAAATGATCGGGGACCGATTGGCGGCCCGCATCACGGAGCTAGCATGAGGATTAACAGCAACGCGATCACTGCGGATGCAGAACCGCTGTCGGCATCGCCACTTGATCTGGCGGGCCACGCACCAGCGCCGTGTAGCCTGCCATGGGCCCCACTGCCCGTCGACTCCTCTCGCGGTGTTAGCCGTCCGGACATGGTCTTGAAAGCGGTGTGGGCATGGCTTCGGAAGATACAAATCCGCCAAAACAACAAGAGGTTACGGGTCTGCGAAACTGTGCCGCTGGGCGAAAGGCGCTTCATCGCCGTTATCCAGGTGGACAATAAGCAGTTCTTGGTTGGTGGAGCATCCAATTCGGTTTCGCTACTTGCTCAGTTGGATAGGCCAGACGAGTTGTTAAGCGCACAAAATCGGATCGCCGAGGTCAACGCCAAGGCATGAGCCGTTTGTTCCATTGGTGTTTGGCGATTCTCATCCTTGTGCCGTTCGTTCTCGGCGGCGCCCCACTAGCTGCGCAACTTTCGGTTGGGACTTCTTCCTACCAGAGTGCCGCGATGGCCACGCCAGCTCCCTTTGTGGGTTTCTTACTTGCGGCGATTCCTGCGTCCCATACGGCGCCAAACGAGATCCGTATCACCGGAGTTGGGAGCGGCGCGTCATGGACGATCCTCGTCCTGTTGACGTTCCTGACTCTCATTCCGTCGCTGCTTCTCTGCATGACGCCCTTCGCGCGTCTGCTGATCGTTTTTCACTTTCTGCGCCAGGCTCTCGGCCTTCAGACCACTCCCACAAACCAGACGCTGATTGGTCTGTCGCTAGTGCTTACATTCTTTTTGATGCAGCCCGTCGGAGCCAATGTTTATCAGGCTTCCGTTGTGCCATTGCAAGACGGACAAATCACTGCCCTTGAGGCGGTGGAGCGGGGCGAAGCCCCGGTGCGCCAGTTCATGTTGCACTACGTGCGGGAAAAGGATGTTGCTCTCTTCGTGGAATTGTCGAAGGAAGCGCGTCCCACAAGTCCTACCGACCTCTCAATGAGAGTCGTTCTTCCCGCCTACATCCTGTCGGAGTTAAGAACCGGCTTTCAAATCGGAACCGTTCTGTTTCTACCGTTCCTGGCGATCAACATGATCGTGGCTTCAATTTCGACGTCGGTCGGAATGCTTCAGTTACCTCCCGTCGTCATTTCTACTCCTCTAAAGTTATTGCTCTTTGTCATGGTGGATGGTTGGAACTTATTAGTCGGATCTCTGATGAGGAGCTTTCAGTAACTCCTATGCCTACAGCTCTCGTTGTCGATCTTGGGCGTATGACGATGAAGGAGGTATTTCTCATTGCCGCTCCGATTCTCGCTCTGGCAGTTACGGTGAGCTTGCTGATCAATATCGTTCAGGTACTTACATCGCTGCAGGAAACGACAATATCCGCGGTTCCCCGGCTGCTGACGGTGGGAACGGCGGTCTTTGTTCTGATGCCATGGATGTGGAAGCAAATGTGCCATTTTACGTTGCAGTTGTTGTCAGATTTCCATCCGTACATACGCTGAGAAAATAATGGATATTTCTGTCGCAAACATTCTGGGCGCGGTGATGATCATTGGCATTCGTGTCTCTGGCCTCATGTTGTTTGCGCCATTTTTCAGCAATGCGGTCATTCCCCCTCGCATCAAGGTAATCCTGATCGTTGCGATCACTGCTGTCTTGTATCCGGTCTTTGCCCCGCGCTTTCAAACTCTGGACCTCTCCAAGTGGCCCATCATTGTTGGTACGGAAACGGTTCTTGGACTCGCGATCGGCGTTTCCACGTTTGTGGTATTCGAATCGGTACAAATCGCGGGCCAGATGCTAAGCATCCAGATGGGCTACTCGCTGGTCAACATACTGGACCCTAGTACTCAGGTCGAGAGCACGGTCGTAGCCTTCTTCCATCAGAGCATGGCACTGCTGATCTTTCTCTCGCTTGATGTTCATCACTGGATCCTGCGGGCGGTTGCTCACAGCTTCGAATATCTCCCTCCCGGCAGCGTCACACTGAACCCGCGGTTAGCCCAGACGGTGTTGCACGAAGGCGCCATCATTCTCGAACTCGGCATTCAGATCGCCGCGCCGGTCCTGGCCGCAACACTGCTGATGGACTTGATACTCGGATTGCTCGGAAAGAGTTCGCCGCAGATGCCTCTCATGCTTCTGGGGCCGGCGGTCAAGAGCATGCTCGGAGTTTTGATATTGACGGCGACGATTGGCTTCTGGCCGCGGGTGTTCGAAAAGTACTTCGGACAATCGATCGTTTTAACGGAACAGGTTTTGCATCTGGCGCACTAATCAATGGCCGACGCGAATAAAACAGAGAAAGCAACACCGCAAAAGCGGAAGAAAGCCCGCGAGCAAGGCCAGGTTGCGCGCAGCCGCGAACTCTCGAGCGCGCTCGCCTGGAGTGGCGCCATGGCCGTCCTTGCGTGGCAGGTGCACGATGTGCCGCAACAATGGCGCGGCCTATTCCAAATGTCGCTCGATATGTCGACCCAGCAGTCCGTTGACGCGAGTGGGCCGATCCTGCTTTGGACTAGCGCGGCGATTCTTCGATGGGTAGCGCCGGTGTTGACCGCATCCTGGGTGATTGCCGTGAGCACGGGCATTGCGCAAGGCGGCCTGGTATTCGCTCCCGAGGCGCTCGCATTCAAACCTGAGAAGTTAAGCCCTGCTAGCAAACTAAAACAGATGTTCTCCTTGACGGGGTTGAGCGGGATTCTGAAATCCCTCATTCCCTTTGCGGTCATTGTCTGGATCGGCATTTCGACGGTCGAGAAAAACTGGCAGAGCGTAATTCACGCGTCGGATGTGAGTGTCCGTCCCTATACCGCCTTTCTCGCAAACACGATGTGGGGATTGTGCTGGAAAGCGGCTCTGGTTCTCACTTGTTGGGCGGGCGTCGATTACATGCTGGTGTGGCGGAAACTCGAAGGCGACTTAAAGATGAGCCGCCAGGATATGCGGGAAGAAATGAAGCAGACCGATGGAAATCCCGCGACCAAAGGCCGTATTCGCCGCATTCAGCGTCAAATGCGCCGGCGAAAGATGCTCCAGGATACGAAACAAGCAAATGTGGTGATCACCAACCCGACGCACTTTGCGGTTGCCTTGAAATATGAAATGAGCATGGAGGCTCCCGTGGTCGTTGCGAAAGGGCAGAACAAGCTTGCTCTGGAGATCAAGGAAATCGCTCGTTGGCATGGCATCACGGTGCTCGAAAATCCGCCTTTGGCGCAGACGCTCTACCGGACTGTGGAAGTAGGGCAGACGATCCCGGCCGATCTTTACGCCGTGGTCGCGGAAATCCTGGCATTCGTGTTCCGTACCCAGGCTCAGGCTGAGAGTAAGCGGCCGAATGAAATTCCGGTCCGGTAATCGCGCTCGGCGTAAGTGACTGAATTATGGCAGCAGTAAAGCAAGGCTTTTTCAAATCGATTATGGGAAGTGGCAGCGAGTGGATCATCCCCGCGCTGGCGGTGAGCATGGTCTTCGTAATGGTCATTCCTCTGCCTGCGATCTTGGTTGATCTATTGCTGGCGTTCAGTATCTCTGCCGGAGTGCTCGTCTTACTTGTCGCTCTTCAGATACTCAAGCCCGCGCAGTTCTCGGTATTCCCAAGCCTCCTTTTGTTACTAACGCTGTTTCGGCTCTCGCTCGACTTAGCGGCCAGCCGCCGCATTTTGCTCCATGGAAGCGAAGGCCCTGCCGCGGCCGGCCAGGTGATCGAAGCATTTGGACAGTTTGTGGTTGGCGGCAACTATGTCGTTGGATTCGTGCTTTTCCTTGCGTTGATTGCAATTCAATACATGGTGATCAGCCATGGCGCAGTTCGAACGGCGGAAGTCACCGCGCGATTCACGTTGGACGCGATGCCTGGGAAACAGATGGCGATCGATGCCGATCTGAATGCCGGGTTGATCGATGAGAAACAGGCTCGCAACCGGCGCGCGCAAATCGCCCACGAGGCTGAGTTTTATGGGGCGATGGACGGCGCGGCCCGCTTCAGCCAGCGCGATTCGCTCGCCACCATTCTTATTACCGGAATCAACATCATCGCCGGTTTCCTGATCGGCGTTTTTCAGCACGGCACGCCGTTCCTCGACGCGCTTAAGACTTATACGGTACTTACTGTAGGCGATGGTCTTGTTACGATGATTCCATCGCTTCTGGTTTCGGTGGCGGGTGCGATTGTTCTTACTCGGGCTTCTTCGGAGAGCACATTAGGCATCGATGTCGGAACGCAGCTGTTTGGCAAGGGCCGGCCCTTGTGGATTGCTGGCGGCGTCATGGCCGGACTCGCACTGGTGCCGGGACTGCCCAAGATTTCCTTTGCGCTCATGTCCATTCTGATGTTTGTGCTGGCACGCCGGACAAAACCGGAGGGGGTGGCGAAGACACAATCCACAGCAGAGACGGGACCGGCAAAGGCAGCCGCGCCCGGCGCACCGCCCGCCGACGCTC
Organism: uncultured Acidobacteriaceae bacterium; assembly: GCA_963804075.1. Taxonomy (GTDB): domain Bacteria; phylum Acidobacteriota; class Terriglobia; order Terriglobales; family Acidobacteriaceae; genus Acidiflorens. Next base: position 8,723 of record CAWDPB010000075.1, read on the forward strand.
TCGACTCCGTGCTCAAACTGGACGAATTGATGCTGGAGGTGGGCCTGGGCCTGGTCCCGCTCGTCGACAGCAAGCAAGGAGGCCAACTCCTTGGCAAGGTGCGCTCGTTACGTAAGCAGCTTGCTTCTCAGCTCGGGTTCCTGATTCCTTCCATTCACATCACGGACAACCTCTCGCTGAAAGAGTTCGAATACGTGATTCATCTGCGAGGAGTGGAGGTTGCGCGCTGGGAGATGCGGCGAAATTGTCTGTTAGCTATAAGTTCTCAGGCGTCTCCGCCATCGTTACCGGGTGTAGAAACCTCCGAACCGGCATTCAATACCCCGGCAAAGTGGATCGCCCCGGACAGTCAAGCTACGGCGGTTGCGGCCGGCTATGTCGTGGTCGATCATACGGCCGCACTGGCAACCCACATCGGCGAAGTTGTGAAGCAAAACGCGCACCTCCTGCTGACCCGTCAGGAGACAAAACGGCTTATCGACAGGAACGCGGAGTCGCATCCGCGGCTGGCGGAAGAGCTTATCCCGAAAGTTCTCAGCTTGGGTGAAGTACAGAAAGTGCTTCAGCAACTGCTTCGGGAACAGGTCTCGATTCGAGACTTGGGTACGATCCTCGAAACCCTTGTCGACGTTGCGCCTGTGAATAAGAACCCGGTGATTCTCGTCGAGTCGGCGCGCCACGCCCTCAGCCGGGCATTTGTGCAGCCATTACTCGACAAGAACGGGGAATTGAAAGTTGTAACCCTTGATCGCGCGCTTGAAGAGGAATGCGCCCGTTCTCTCAATCCGCAATCGTATAGCACGGCGCCTACCGGGGCTCTCCAGACAAATGTTGCAAGGAGGGTTTTTGACGGCCTGAAGGCGCTGTTTGGCGACCAAGTCATCAATGCTCCCCCTGTTCTCTTGTGTTCTTCGCCGGGAAGATTTCAGTTGCGGCGGTTGCTGGAGCCGTTCTTCCCGAAAATCGTTGTTCTAGCGCCGACAGAAATACCTCCCGCGATCCCCGTTCAGGCGGTTGGGGCTCTGCGGTGAGAATGGTCAGGGTGATATGACAAAAGCAGAATTGGCATATAAAGAAAACGTAGACGAAACAAACCGGGAGCGGGACGAACTTATCCTGCAACACCTTCCGCAGGTCAATTACATTGCCCGGCGAATCTTCGAGCGCTTGCCGCAGCACTCTTCTGGCCCTTGTAATCGCCGATTTCATTTACTGCAAACAGAAATCGATGATTGGGATGCACGGCGAGGAACGAGGGATTAATGGTCTGCGCCGCCAGGCCGATGGATGTGATCTTCGCGCTGCCCGCATCGTAACGATAGGCGTAGATGCCCTTGCTGGTGCTGCCATCCTGAGTGTAGGTGCCAACGTACATGAGATACGAATTTTTGTTCTCGGCTGGCGCGGCGTTTTTGTCGGACGCGCTTACGATGCCCGGAAGCGTCAACGAAACGAGCAGGAGGAGAATCGACACGATTGTGCAGAACGAAAGTTGACTGGTTTTCATATTTTTGTGGGAGCCTTCGACAGATATCTTGCAACCATTGCTTTTACTTCGTCAAAACCACAGGCACAGTTTGGTCGTACGGCTGAACGATCACACTAACAGACTTTCGCTGATTGAATGCATCCAGGGTCACTGGGAAACCGACCATTACCGTGCGCTTGATTTCCTGACCCGGCTGCAATTTGTCTTCAGGCGAAAGAGGCGGCTGGGCATTCGCCTTCAAGGCGGGAAAAGCCTGATAGTAACGGTCGAAGTTGACAGCCGAGACTGCGTCGCTGGTCTGCTCACCGCTGGTGGTAATGAGCTTGCCTTGAATGTCATGCACCCACAGGGGTTTTTGCCCGAATTGCGCAGGGTGAATGTCAGCGCAACTAAAGATGTGGTCTGTCCTGGGATTTGTACTGCAGTTACGTTATCAAGCGACCCCGCCCCCTGCGGCTTGGCGCGCTGGAAAAAGGCGAAGATGCCGCGATTACCAGCACCCCAGCGAGCGCCAGCAACAGGACTTTGATTGGTGGGAGATTGCGTTTAGCGGTTCCGAATTCGTCGGCAATGTGGATGGTCGGGCCGCGCTGTATGTTGGTTGGCGCGGCTTTGGCGGGTGCGCTTGGACTAGGGGGATGGGCACCGGGCTTCGCATCTTGATC